>QHSB01000042.1 GCA_003220335.1 Candidatus Rokuibacteriota bacterium | reverse complement strand
GAGCGGCTCGGCGAGCACGGGGACGCGACCACCGCCGCCGTCGAGGCCGGCTTCACCCGGTTCCGCCCCGTGCTGATGACGGCGCTGGCCATGATCATCGGCATGGTGCCGATGGCGCTCGGGCTCGGTGAAGGCGGCGAGCAGAACGCGCCGCTGGGGCGCGCCGTCATCGGCGGTCTGCTGTGCGCCACCGTGGCCACCCTCGTCTTCGTGCCGTCGGTCTTCGCCCTGCTGCACGGTCGGCGCGCGTCGAGGTCCGCGTGATGCGGCGCTCACCACACCTCGGCCCCCTGCTCTTGCTCACCGTGGTGGCCGCCGCCCTCGGTCTCGGGATCTACTCGGGCGTCCGCGCGCGGAGCGTCGCCGACGGCACGCTGAAAAACGCCACCGCGGAGGCCGCCATCGCGGTGGTCAACGTGGTCTCTCCGAAGCCCAACGCCGCGGCTCAGGAAGTCCTGTTGCCGGGCACCACCCAGGCCTTCACCGACGCGCCGATCTTCGCGCGTACCAACGGCTACGTGAAGGCCTGGTACTTCGACATCGGTGCCCACGTGAAGCAGGGACAGCTTCTCGCCGTGATCGAGACGCCCGAGGTCGACCAGCAGCTCCAGCAGGCCCGCGCGAACCTCGAGACGGCGCAGGCCAATCTGCGGCAGGCCCAGATCACCGCCGACCGCTGGCAGGCCCTCTTGGAGTCCGACTCGGTCTCCAAGCAGGAGACGGACGTGGCGGTGAGCGCGCTCAGTGCGATGAAGGCCACCGTCAATTCGAATGTCGCCAACGTCCGCCAGCTCGAGCAGCTCCAGGGATTTCAGAAGATCTTCGCGCCGTTCGACGGGGTCATCACCGCGCGCAACGTGGACATCGGCGTCTTGATCAACGCAGGGTCGCTGACCACCTCGGGCCGAGAGCTCTTCCACATGGCGGCCATCCACAAGCTCCGCGTGTTCGTGGCCGTCCCCGAGATCTACTCGCGCGCGGCCCGCCCCGGAGCCTCCGCGACCCTCACCCTCGATGAGTTCCCCGGACGGTCGTTCCACGGCACGCTCGTGAGGAACGCCAACGCGATCGACCTCGCCTCCCGCACGCTGAATGTCGAAGTGGACGTCGACAATCCCGGCGGCGAGCTGCTGCCCGGGGCCTACGTCTTCGTCCATCTGACGATGCCCACGCAGGTCCAAACCCTCACGGTGCCGGCCAATGCGCTGCTCTTCCGGGCGGAGGGGCTTCAGGCCGCCGTGGTCCGCGACGGCCAGGCCCAGCTCGTTCCGGTCAAGATCGGCCGCGACTATGGCATCACCGTCGAGATCGTCACCGGCTTGCAGCCGACCGATCAGGTCATCGTGGCTCCCTCGGATTCGCTCATCAGCGGCACGCGCGTGCGGATCGCCCGCGCGCCGGCCGCGCCGAGCCCATGACACGACGAGCGGCCGGCCTCGCCGGGCTCGTCGCCGTCCTCCTCGGCGGCTGCATGGTCGGCCCGAAATACAAAAAGCCGTCGGCCCCCGTGACGCCGGCCTACAAGGAGATGGACGGCTGGAAGACCGCGCAGCCGAGCGATCACCTGCCGCGCGGTCAGTGGTGGACGGTCTTCGGGGACTCCGAGCTCAACGCCCTCGAGGAGCAAATCGCCGCCGCCAACCAGAATCTCAGGATCGCCGAGGCCCGGTTGCGTCAGGCCCGGGCTCTGGTCCGTTTCAATCGGGCCGCGCTGTTCCCGACGATCTCGGCCAGTGCCGGCGCCAGCGCCGTCCGCGACTCCGGCAACCGTCCCTTCCTGACACCGAACGCGAGCGCCATACCGGGCATCGGGCATGGCGCCACCGGCGACCTCTTGTTCGGGCTCGACATGTCGTACGAGATCGACCTGTGGGGCCGAGTGCGTCGCACGGTGGAGGCGGCTCGCCACGAGGCGCAGGCCACCGCCGCCGATCTCGAGACCGCCCGGCTCAGTCTGCAGGCGGAGCTGGCGCTGGACTACTTCGAGCTGCGGGCCACCGACGCCCAGAAGCAGCTCCTGGACGAGACGGTCAAGGCGTTCACGGCGGCGTTACGGCTCACGACGAATCGCTTCGAGGGCGGCGCGGCCCCGAAGTCCGACGTCGCCCAGGCCCAGACCCAGCTCGACACCACGAAGGCGCAGGCCACCGACGTCACCGTGCAACGCGCGCAGCTCGAGCACGCGATCGCCACGCTCATCGGAAAGCCGCCCGCCGCCTTCAGCCTGTCGCCGCGTCCGCTGGCCACGCAGCCGCCGGACATCCCGGTGGGCATGCCGTCCCAGCTGCTCGAACGACGTCCGGACATCGCGGCCGCCGAGCGGCGCGTGGCCGAGGCCAACCAGCAGATCGGCATCGCCAAGGCCGCCTACTACCCGACGGTGATGCTGAACGCCTCGGTCGGATTCGAGGGAAGCTCGTTCGGAAACCTCTTCAACGCGTCGAGCCTCCTGTGGTCGGTCGGCGCATCCATCACCCAGACGATCATCGACGGCGGGCGTCGCCGCGCCACCTCCGACGCCGCGATCGCCGCCTACGATGCGACGGTCGCGGGCTACCGCCAGACCACGCTGAGCGCGTTTCAGCAGGTCGAAGACAACCTGGCCGCGCTGCGCATCCTCGAGCAAGAGGCGCAGGAGCAGCGGCGCGCCGTGCAGTCGGCCGAGCTCTCGCTCCAGCTGTTCACCAACCGCTACCGCGGCGGCGTGGACAACTACCTTCAGGTGATCACCGCGCAGACGGTCACCCTTGCCAACCAGCGCAACGAGATCGACATTCTCCGGCGGCGCATGGACGCCAGCGTGTTGCTCGTGAAGGCGATCGGCGGCGGCTGGGACGTGGCCGCGCTGTCGAGCGCCGCGAAGTAATCGCGAGAACCCTACCCCTGCCCTCCCGCATCAACAGAGATGGAGGGTCATGACGTGCTGAAGGGAATTTCCGCCGTCGTACGGGTCGGACTGGTCGCCGTTGTCCTGGCGGGATGCGCAGCCGTCACCATGGAGTACCCGAAGCCATACGGATCCATGACCACGCTGATTCCCGGCTGGGAGCGATACTTCACGCTCCAGTGGACCGCCGAACCCGAACACCGGGGCTCCCGCCGACTCGACGGTTATGTCTACAACCGATACGGCGAATATGCGGCGGACGTCCGGCTTCTCGTGCAAGCGCGGGACGCCTCCGACGCCATCGTCGACCAGCGTATCGTCTGGGTCCCGGCCGGCGTCGGCGGTTTCGGGCGTGCGTACTTCGACGCCGGACATCTGCCCCCGGCCGACCACTATCAGGTCTTCGTGTGGGACTACCGGCTCATTCAGGGGGCGGCCCTGATGAGGTGAGTCGCGCCGGGTGGCGCGACCACGGATTCCCCGGCGGCCCCTTGCGTCACGCGGATTGTCTGGCGAGAGCGCCGCCCGCCGAGGCGTACTCGGCCAGGCGCTTGCGCAGGAACAACCGGCCACGGTGCACGCGAGTTTTCACGTTCGCGACGCTGAGCCCCAACGTCTGCGCGACTTCGCTGGTCGAGAATCCTTCCACGTCGCGAAGCACGATCGCCGTCCGATAATCCTCCGGGAGCGCATTCATCGCCGAGGTCAGCACCCGGCGCAGCTCGCTCTGGCGCGCCGGATCGTTGAGCGCCGGCGACCAATCGACGCTCGTCGGCGCGTACTCGGCGTCCTCGTGGAACATGGGCAGGACCTCGTCGAGCGAGATCTCGGAACGGCGGCGCCGATCCCCGCGAACCCTCTGATAGGCGGCGTTCGCGACGATCCGGTAGAGCCATGACCCGAAGGCCGCCTCCCCGCGGAACGTGTCGATCTTTCGCATGATCGTCCACAGCGCGTCCTGGACGATCTCTTCCGCGTCCTGCGGGTTCCGGGTGATGCGCATGGCCAGACGATAGGCGCGCTCGCCATAGGTCTCGACGAGGCGCTCCGCCGACGCCGGCTCGCGGCCCCGCAACGCCTCGATCAGCGCTTGATCGCGCTCGACGCGAACGGGCGGCCGCGGCCTCTCGGGCGACATCGCGGACATGGACAATCCGACCGTCTGCTGACCCATCATCATTCCTCCCGGCCGGGTTAGAGGTGCATCAGGCCTGCCGGATCGCCGCGCCGGGAGTCCAACGAGAAATCGAGCGGTTACGGACGTCGGGCGTATTGCCCGCGTCGCGACACGCAGCGCAGTGTGCGGTCTCGCACACCGGTGCGCGGGATCGAACGGTCAGTCGGCAAGGCCGAACCGCTTGAGACGTGTGTAGAGCTGAGTCCGACTGACGCCGAGCGCGGCCGCCGCGCGAGACTTGTTGCCGTGCACGCGCGCGAGCGCGTCGATGATCGTGCGGCGCTCGAGATCGGCGAGTGACTCCCCGAGCGGCCGGGGCGCCACGGCCAGGCCGGACTCCGACCCCTCCACGCGCGTCGCCGCCTCGGCCACCGCCGCCCGCGTCACCGTGATGCCGAGCTGCTCGGCCGTGATGAGCCCGCCGTCGGAAAGGATGAGCGCGCGCTCGACGGCGTTCTGCAATTCGCGGATGTTGCCCGGCCACCGATGCGTGAGGAGGACCTCGCGGGCAGCGCCGCCGAGTCCGAGCTCGCCCTTGCCGGTCCTGGCTCCGAGCTCACGCACGAAGTGCTCGCCGAGCAGCACGACGTCGGCTCCGCGCTCGCGCAGCGGCGGCAGATGCACGCGGAAGACCGCGAGGCGGTAATAGAGGTCTTCGCGGAACCGTCCCGCCGCGACCGCCTGATCGAGGTCGCGATTCGTCGCCGTGATCAGGCGCACGTCGGCGTCGAGCAACGCCGCTCCCCCCACGCGCTCGTATTGCCGCTCCTGCAGCACGCGCAACAGCTTCGCCTGCACCACCGGGGCCAGCTCGCCGATCTCGTCGAGGAACAGCGTGCCCCCCTCGGCGAGCTCGAAGCGGCCACGCTGGAGCCGGTCAGCGCCCGTGAACGCCCCCCGCTCGTGTCCGAACAGCTCCGACTCGATCAGCGTCTCCGGCAGCGCCGCACAATTCACGGCGACGAACGCACCGTCCTTGCGCGGGCTCCCGTGGTGAATGGCCCGGGCGACGACTTCCTTCCCCGTGCCGCTCTCGCCCGTCAGCAGCACCGTCGTTTCGGTCGCCGCCACTCTCCTGGCCTGCTCGAGTGCGTCGAGGAACGCCGGCGCCCGGCCGATGATGTGAGAGAAGTCGTCGCGGTCGCCGAGCGCGGTGCGCAGCGATTCGACCCGTACTTGCAGGTGCCGCGCTCTCGCCTCGGCCGCGCCCGCGCGCTGCTGCTCCTCGGCCAGCCGCTGGTGCTGCATCGCGATCACGATCTCGGCGCCGAGCGCCTGCGCGATCTCGGCATCGGCCTCCCCGTAGGAATCGGGGAGCCGCTTCGCAAAGTACACGTAGCCCTCGAGGCGCTCACCGATCATGAGCGGCACGACGAGGAGGGACCGCCGCCCCCGCGCGAGGATCCGCCGATCGCCGGCCCGGTCGGGGTCGAGCTCACGCTCGGCATCGTGGATCAGAATGGTCTCGCCGCTGACCATCCGGCGCGACATGGAGTATTCCTCGGGCGCGGCGATGCCGGCGTACTGCGAGCCTTCCTCGGTGTCGAGCACGCCGACGAGGTCGAGGGTGTGGCGGTCAGCGTTCACCACACGGATGGCCATGGCGTCGAAATCGAGCACCGGCCGCACGGCCTCGCCGAGACGCTCGAGGAAATCGCCGACCTTCAGGCTCGTGCCGAGAATCGGCGCCAGCGCCGTGATCGCCTGCAGGCGCGCGCGGCGGCGGTGCTCGCGCTGAAAGAGCACCATGCCCTGCACGAAGGGGCCGATCAGATCGGCGATCTGCCGGCACGTCGCGACATGAGCGCCCGTATAGACGCCCGGAGCGAAGCTGGACACGGCGAACAGGCCGACGACACGGCCGCCCGCGTAGATCGGCACCGCGATGCGCCCCCGGACACCCGCCTCGAGCAGCCGCGCCCGGGCAATCGGCTTGTCCGGCATGTGCGGGTCACGCTCCACGTCGTCGATGAGGAGCACGCCCCCCTCAAAGACCGGGCGGAGGTCCCACTCGTCCACCGCGTACCGGCCATCCGGGTCGAAGTCGGTCGTATAACGGCCCTGGAACACCGCGGGGCCGGTTCCCGCATGCTCGGCGAATACGGTGAAGGTACGACCGTCGTCCTCGAGGGAGCTGATGATGACTCGATCGTGTGGAACGAGCCTCTGTGCGCGCGCGGAGAAGTCGGCCAAAAAGCGCTGCGGATCGAATTTCTCCTGCAGTGACCGTCCGAACGCCGCCACGCAGGCAAGAAGATCCGCGAGGGGTGATTCCATCGGCTCGCCTGCCTCCTGGACAGGCCTTCAACGACTCGCTGCACATTTCGCGTGCACCTGAGCGCGGCATGCCCTCGGGCGAGCGGGACGCCTCCAACCTTTAGAGTGTGCTGGCAGCCATCCGGTTGCACCAAACATCAGGGCTGTGAGTACACTGTGACGTGTGGCCATGCGATCGCGCCTGACCGATGTCGGATACCGATCCATCTTCACCGCGGCGACCCGGCGAGAGAGGATCGCCAACTTCGAGGCGTACTGGGCCTACTCGGTGGGCCACGACGGAGAGATCCTCCAGAATCAGAAGGATCTCGTGAAGAAGCGGGACACCCTCGCCGGCTTCCAGGCAGACCCCGTTCGGTCGCGCCGGCCGCTGGCCGACCCCGCGCGCTTCTATCGCAACAACGTGATCATGCAAGACGATCCCCGGACCCTCGACCGCAAGACCCTGCTCCTGACCTTCCTCTACAAGTTCGCCCGCCACGAATACGTCGGCATCTCCGCCGCCTGGGAGCGGACGGAGCGAATGACCGAGTCGACCTCGATGCTCGCGAAGATCGGGCTCTATCACCTCTGCGAGGAATTCAGTCACATGCGGCTGTTCCAGGAGATCTTCCGGACGTTTCATCTCGACCAGGTGGAATGGGTGCCGCTCGGGAAGTGGATGAGCCGCATGTACCGTCTCTTCCCCATGTTCCCCGAAGCGATGCTCGCCCCGCCCGCCTTCGTGAGCGAGCTGATGGGCTTGACTGTGTACGGGCATATCGACGGCGTTCTCGACGAGATCCTCGCCGACGAGCCGGAGGCCCGTGAGCGCGTCCGCGCCCTCCTGCGAGAAGTCATGACCGACGAAGTGGCCCACGTTGGCCAGCGCCGCAACTTCCTCGGCCCCCTCGGGCTGCGCGCGGCTCGCCTCATGGTGGAGTCGATGTATCGGGCCTTCTTCCGCGACATTCCGGAGACGACACGACTCTTCAACGTCGAGCAGATGGTGCGGGACGGGAAGGCGTTCGATTACAGCACCATCGCGCCCGAGATGCTCGCGAAGAGCTGGGTGCCCTCGTACTGCAGGGCGTCGGCGTGATTCCAGGGTCGCGCTAGGCGCCGATCGCCCAGCGCAGATAGACGGCGCCCGAGGTGAAGCCGGCGCCGAATGCCGCGAGCACGATACGGTCGCCGTAGGCCAGCCGTCCGTCATCGTGCCACTCGGAAAGACAGAGTGGAATCGTCGCCGCCACCGTGTTGCCGTAGCGGTCGAGGTTGATCACGACGCGCTCCAGCGGCAGGCCGAGCCGCCTGGCGACGGCCTCGATGATCCGGCGATTCGCCTGGTGCGGCACCATCCAGGCCACGTCCTCCAGTGTGAGATCCGCGCGCTTGAGCAGCTCCGCGATGACCTCCGCCATGCCGACGACGGCTGCCCTGAAGACGGTGGCGCCGTCCTGGACCACGAAGTGCCGTCGCTGCGCCACCGATTCGGCGTCGGCAGGGATGAGACTGCCGCCGGCCGGAACATAGAGGGCCGTCGCCCCCTCGCCGTCCATGTGGCAGACGTGCTCGAAGACGCCGACCTCGTCGTCCTCGCTCATCTCCACCAGCACGACGCCCGCGCCGTCCCCGAAGAGTACGGCGGTCGCCCGGTCAGTCGGATCCACGACACTCGACATGCGATCCGCGCCGCAGACGAGTACGCGGCGGGCGGCGCCGCCCTCCACCAGCTTGGTCGCGGTCACCAGCGCGTACACGAAGCCGGAGCACGCGCCGGCGAGGTCGAAGCCCCACGCGTTGATCGCGCCGAGCTTGGCTTGTAAGATTGCCGCCGTCGATGGAATCGGGCGGTCGGGCGTCATCGTCGCGACGATGATGCAATCGAGCGCGGCCGCCTCGATGCCCCGCATCTCGAGACATCGGCGCGCGGCCGGCAGCGCCAGGTCGGAGGCGCCGCCCTCCGACGCGAAGCGCCGCTCGGCGATCCCGGTGCGCGAGCGAATCCACGCATCCGTCGTGTCCAGTCGCTGCTCGAACCACGCGTTCGGATAGACGTCGGGCGGAACGTAGTGGCCGGTCGCGGTGATGGCAGCCTTTGGCATGATATCCGTTAGATCACGAACCGCACCCTCGATGCCAGCAAGAAATCACGACTCGCTCCGCGACAGGACCCTCCTGGCTGAGTAAGACGTACCACGCCCGTTTTCACCTGCGATCAACGAACGATCAGGCCCTGAGGCTCCGTCCCCGCCCTGATCCGGCTTGCCAGCGCCAGCGTCCCGACATCGATCACGGCGACGTCGTTCGCACCGCGCACCGCGATAAAGGCCGTCCTGCCATCCCGGCTGAACCCAATGTTGGCGCCGCCCTCGCCGATCGTCAGGCGCTTCACTTCCTTGAAGGTCCGCGCGTCGAAGATCTGGGCGAAGGTGTCCTGGCCATTGGTAAGGATCGAGTAGCGCCGATCGCGCGTCCACGCGTTCGTCACCGGTTGCTTTCCGGTCGGCTCCGTCGAGAGCACCGACAGATCGGAGGCGTCGAGAACCACGTTCGTGTTCGCTTCGGCTGTCTGTACCCACACCTCTTTCCCATCGGGAGACACGCGCAGCATGTGTGGCTTGCTGCGGGCGGGGAAGGAGACCGTCTTGACCAGTCTTCGGCTCGCCATGTCGATCTTCGAGACCGTGTCCGCCTCGCGTTCCGGTGTGAAGCCGAACCGACCGTCCGGCGTCAGGTGGAGGTCTCAGGGGAATGCTCCGGTCTGGAGCGTGGAGTCCACGCTGCCGTGCTCGAGGTCGAGGAACGCGATGAGGTTGTCCCCCGCGACGTTGACCGCGGCCTTCTTCTTATCGGGTAGCACGACCAGACTGTGGCCGGGACCCTTGCCGAGCCCGGCGATCGTCTTGGTGACGGCCACCTGCCTCGGATCGATCGCGATGGCCTGGACTTGATCGTTGGGAAAGTCGTAGGTCCAGATCCGTGCCCCGTCCCAGTACGTCTGCTCGTTGGACAACCAGCGCACCGAGGCGCCGAGCGGTCGGGTTTCGCGCACCTGGCGGTTGGCGACGTCGATCAGCGTGACATCTTTCGAGCCGACGTTGAAGACGTATACCGTTTCGCGGCTCTCGGCGCCAGCGGAAGGAGACGTGGTCGGACTGGATGATCCACAGGCGGAAGCGAGTAGACCGAGCGCTGCGCTGCTCGCCCCCTTGAGAACCGCGCGGCGATCAAGCCTCGAGGATAGAAACCAATCCGTGCCGCCGACCAGCACGCCCTTTGCCTCGTCACGCGAGGCGCAGTCTTCGGGACCTCAGTGTGAGGGCGGCTTGGCCGCCGAGAGAGGATTGATTATCGCCTTCGACATCGTGACTCTCCTCTATTCGGAGCCGGGCTCCATGCCTTTCGGCGGCTTCGCCGGAACGGGGCGCTCGCACTTCAAGAAGTGTCCTTGCCCGGGCTCTGCCGTCAGCTTGCCTTCGTCGACCACGACCTCACCGCGTGAGAGGACGAGCGCCGGCCAGCCGCGCACCCGCATGCCTTCGTAGGGCGTGTAGTCGCAGTTGTGGTGCAGGAGATCGTTGGTGATCGTGACGTCCCGGTCGCTGTCCCAGATCACGAGGTCGGCGTCCGATCCCACGGCGAGCGTGCCCTTCCGCGGATAGAGGCCGTAGAGCTTCGCCGGATTGGTCGCCGTGAGCGCGACGAAGGTCGCGAGATCGATCCGTCCCTTGTTGACGCCCTCGGAGAAGAGGATCGGCAGCCGTGTCTCGAGTCCCGGCACGCCGTTGGGCACCTTGGTGAACGGCGCGCCGTCACCGTGCCGCTTCTTGCCCGCCGGGTCGTCGAAGCGGAACGGCGCGTGGTCCGACGAGAACGTGGCGAAGACGCCCGTCGCGAGCCCGTTCCAGACCGCCTCCTGGCTCGCCGCGTCGCGCGGAGGCGGGCTGCAGATGAACTTCGCGCCCTCGAAGCCGGGTGCGTCGAGGTGCTCGGCCGTGAGGACGAGATACTGCGGGCAGGTCTCGGCGAAGATGCGGAGGCCGCGTCCCTGCGCCCAGCGGATCTGCTCGACCGCCTCCGCGCCCGAGACGTGCACGAGCAGGATCGGCACGTCGACGATCTCCGACATCGTGATCGCCCGGTGCGTGCCCTCGCGCTCGACGGCGAGCGGCCGCGACGCCGCGTGATAGTACGGCGCGGTGCGGCCGGCCTTCTCCAGCTCCTCGGTGAGCCACGTGATGCAGTCGGCGTTCTCCGCGTGCACCATCACCAGGGCGCCCTCGCCGCGTGCCACCGCGAGGACGGCGATGATCTGCCGGTCGCTCAACCGCAGCGTCTCGTACGTCATGTAGATCTTGAAGGACGTGTAGCCCTCCCGGATCAGTGCCGGCAGCTCGTCGCGGAGGACGCGCTCGGTGGGATCCGAGATGATCAGGTGAAAGGCGTAGTCGATGACGGGCTTGTCCTTCGCCCGTCGATGGTAATCCTCCACCGCCGCCCGCACGCTCTGTCCTTGCAGCTGGCACGCGAACGGCACCACCGTCGTCGTCCCGCCGTGCGCGGCCGAGATGCAGCCCGACAGGAAGTCATCGGCCAGGGTGACCCCACCACGCATGGGCTGGTCCAGATGGCAGTGGGTGTCGATCCCGCCGGGAAGGACGTAGCGTCCGGCGGCATCGATGTCACGGCGCGCGGGACCGAGGGACCGGCCGAGGGCGGTGATCACGCCTCCAGAGATCGCGATGTCGGCCGCGAAGACGTCGGCGGCGGTCCCGACCGTGGCATTGCGGATCACGGTATCGAACACCATGCGATCCTCCGTCAGCGCCCGGATGTTACACGCGCGAGCTCGGCCGATAGTACGGCACGCGCGCGCCCTCGTCGAGCCAGCCGTCATAGAAGCGCTTCACCATGGGGAACACCTCGCGCGAGAGTCGGCGGCGCGCGTCTTCCTCGGGTGTGAGGGGCGCGCGGAGCGACGCGGCGAGCTCCGCCAGCACCGCCTGCTTGTCGATCCGTGTGAAGCGCCCGTCGCGCAGCACGATCTCGCCCGCCACCATCACGAGCGCGACGCCGGACGTCTTCGCGCGATGCACGACGGCGTCGACGACGGCGGTATCCGGATCGAGGTACGGGTGCGCGATCTGCGGCCACGACAGCAGGACGACGTCGGCGGCGCGGCCAGGCTGGAGCGTTCCGATGTGGCCGGCGTACGGCGTGGTGGCCGCGCCGTCCTCCGTGGCCATGCGGAAGACCTGGGGCGACGTGGGCACGACGTCGTCCATGCCGGGCACGCGGTGCAGGCGCAGCACGAGGCGCATCTCCTGCAGCATGTCGCGGTCGTCGTTGATGCCCGCCTCGTCCAGACCGATCGCCACCTTCACGCCGCGCGCCGCCCAGTGATTGAGCGGCGCCACGCCGCTCCGCAGCCGGAGGTTCGAGCTGGCGTTGTGGCAGATCATCGTGCCCGTCTGCGCGACGAGGTCGAGATCGGCCTCGGTGAGCCAAACCCCGTGGCCGAGGGTGAGGCTCGGACCCGCGAGACCGCGGTCCACGAGGTGACGGAAGGCGGTGCCGCCGGTGCGGCGTCGCGCATATTCCTTCTGATACGCGGTCTCGACGAGGTGCATGTGCATGCCGACCTGGTACTTCGCCGACCAGTCACGCAGCGCCGCCAGCGCCTCGTCCGAGCACCAGTGCAGGTTCGCCGGCGCCAGCTGCACGCGGGCGCGCGGGCGCGTGTTGCGGCCGCACTTCTCCCACAGGTCGGTGAAGATGCCGTGGTGGTCGTCGATCGGGATGGCCTGCGCGCGGAGGTACTCCCGGAGCTGCCCGGAGACGGGCGCCGGGAAGCGCGCCGCGAAGGCGTCGTCCGCCTCGTACGCCAGCCGATTCTGGTCGCGCAGCGCGTAGGAGTACGACACGCGCATGCCGACGTCGTCGTAGGCCCTGAGGACACGGTCGGCCACCTCGATCACACGCGCGGCCGGGCCGATGCGCCAGCCATGCAGGTGCTGCACCGTCGTGATGCCGGACTCCAGCATCTCGAACGCGGAGTAGAGCGTGTCGAGATAGGGGTCGACCGCGCGGGCGGCCATCCGGCTCGCGAACCACAGCTCGAGCGCGTAGTCCGGGGAGCCGAGCTGGAACGGCGTGAGGCCCACGTGGTGATGGCCGTTGACGAAGCCCGGCACCACGACGTGATCGGAGGAGCCGAGCACCTGGTCGGGCCGGTGCCGCGCCGCGAGCTCCGCGTAGGGCCCGACGTCGACGACGATGCCGTTCTCCTGGAAGACGGCGCCGTCGGCGATGACCTCGGCCTCGGTGCGGCTGGTGACCTTCGCGACGACGTATTTCCCGCGGATCAGCGACGATGCCATGCCCGTGCTCCCCTTCATATGCTCACCTCGGACGGCGGGGCGCCAGCCCCGCGGGCGTCCGGCGGCTCGCACGACTCACTTGATGCGCGTGTCGAGCATCTCGACGAGCTCCTGCTCCTCGAAGGCGCGCGCGACCTCGGCCCGGAGCCGCTCGACGAAGTGCGCGCGATAGCGCTCGAACTCCGGGCCGATCACGCTGCGCGGCCGCGGCATGTCGATCGGCACGCTATCCAGCACACGGCCAGGGCGCGCCGTGAGCACGACCACGCGATCCGCCAGATAGACGGCCTCGTCGATGTGGTGAGTGACGAAGACGACCGTCTTGCCCGAGCCGCGCCAGATGTCGAGCAGGAACGTCTGCATCTGGTAGCGCGTCTGCACGTCGAGCGCGGCGAACGGCTCGTCCATCAGGAGGATCTCGGCACCCACGCACAGCGCGCGCGCGATCGCCACCCGCTGCTGCATGCCGCCCGACAGCTCGTGCGGGAGCTTCGACGCGAACTCGCGCAGGCCGACCTGGCGCAGGAACTCGTCGGCGCGGCGACGCCGCTCCTTGCGGCCCACGCCCTGCAGCTTGAGCCCGAAGGCGACGTTGTCCCGGGCGGACAGCCACGGATAGAGCGAGGGCTGCTGGAAGATCAGCGAGCGATCGACGTGCGGGCCGGTGATCGGCTGCCCGTGGTGGAGCAGCGCGCCCGCCGTCGGCGATTCCAGCCCGGCCAGCAGCTTGAGCAGCGTGCTCTTGCCGCAGCCGCTCGGCCCGATGACGACGAGGAACTCGCCCGCGCGGACCTCCACGTCGATGTCGCTCAGCGCGGCGACCTCGCGGTCGGTGCCCTCGTTCCACACCTTGGTCAGGCCCACGCAGGCGAGCGTGCCGTCCATCACCATGCCCCTCAGATCTCGGTGGCCCGGCGCCACCAGAGCACCCGGCGCTGGACCTGGCCGAATGCCGCGTCGAGAAGATAGCCGACCAGACCGATCATCGCCATGCCGAGGAAGGTCAGGTTCATGTTCATCATCTGCCGGCCGACCATGACGATGGCGCCGAGCCCGGTGTTGACGCCGACCATCTCGGCGGCGAGCACGCCCATCCAGGCGCCGAAGAGGTTCATCCGCACGAGATCGAAGAGGGCCGGGATGGACGCCGGCAGCACCACGTAGAACATCACCTGCGGCCGGCGCGCGCCGAGCACGCGCGCCGCGTCGAGGTACACGCGCTCGACGTTGGTCATCGCCTTCACGGTGGCGAGCGTGAGCGTGAAGTAGATGCCCACGAACACGACGAAGATCGCCGACCAGTCGCCGATGCCGAAGGCCACGATGGCGAGCGGGATCCACGCCACCGGCGCGATGGGCGCCAGCAGCGTGACGGTGGGCAGCGTGAGCTTGCGCACGATCCCGAAGTAGAAGGCCAGGCCGCCGGTGCAGACGCCCGCCACGAACGCGAGAAAGAGCCCGAGGAGCACCCGCTGCAGGCTGGCGGCAATCGCGGTGAGCGCGACGAAGTTCGCGCCGGTGCGCTCCACGCCGACGGCCGGCATGAGGAACTGCGCCTGGTTGCGGATCTCGCCGATGAACTCGTGGGGCGGCGGCAGGATGACCGGGTCGATGAGCTTCAGCGCGGCCGCCGCCTCCCACACGGCCACCACGATGCCGACCGACAGCACCCACCACGCGCCGGCCTGCGCCGTCTCGACGAGCCGCCGCCCCGCCGCGCGCCGCCGACGGGCCGGGGGCGCGGCGGCGATGCGCGGCACGGGCGCGGCGCCCGGCCCGGTCGCGACGCGACCGATCACGCGGACTTCACCCTCACCTTCCGGTAGAGATCGGGATTCTCCGCGATGACCTGCTCGAGCAGACTGAAGTTCACGAAGCCCTGATCGGGGTCCTTGGAGATGTAGTTCAGCTCCTTCATGCTCTGGGCGCGCCCGAACATGAAGTCCTTCTTGTTGCGGATGTCCACGCCCGGCGGCTGCGCCTTGGCGGCGGCCAGCAGGCTCGTCATGTCGGTCTTGTAATACTTGCCGATCGTCGTCTTCGCCGCCTCCTCGAAGTTCGTCTCGATCTCGGCCTCGGCTTCGAAGAACACGCGGATCACGTCCTTGACGACTTTCGGCTCCTTGTCGATCAGCTCCTTGCGCGCGATCAGCACGCAGTCGGGATAGCCGGGCCCGTACATGTCGACGCCGTCGCCGAGGACGTTGCCCTTGGTCGCCATGAGACCGCGCGTGGCGTACGGCTCGATCGCGCTCATCACGTCGAGCTGGCCGGCGATGAAAGCGTTCGTCAGCTCCACGCTGTTGCCGAGGTACTGCATCTTGATGTCCTTGTAGGTCATGCCCTGCTTCTTCAGGTAGTCGTACACGAGGATGTCGAGGGTGTCGGCCTGGAAGGTGCCGACGCGCTTGCCGCGCATGTCGGCGAAGGTCTTGATCCCGGGCTGGCCGACCATGATGAGGCCCTGCGTGCCGCTGCCCGACACGACGGCGAACGACGGCGAGCGCGTGTAGGCGGCGATCGCGTTCGTGTACGGGATCACGCCCATCTCGACCTTGCCCGTCGCGAGCTGGATCGCCTGGTCGCCGGCCCAGCCCGAGAGCACGACGTTGCTCTCGATCGCGTACTTCGCGAAGAGCTTCTTCTCCGCCGCGTAGAAGAGCGGCATGTTGCAGAGGCCGGTGCCGTGCGAGAACTTGATCTCGCGGTTGCCCTGCGCCCACGACGCGACGGGACCGAGGAGTCCTCCCCCGCCGCACGCCGCGACGCCGAAGGTCACGGTGCGGCCCAGGAATCCGCGTCGAGTCACGCCGCCATGAGGATCACCGACCGTCCGCTCGACCATGAAGGCCTCCTTTTTGAGCAAGCTCGTCGGCTCGGTGCCGGAGGGCATTCGCGACGAGCAAGGGGTGTGCCGGGCGGAAGATGTCGGACGGACTGGGATCGATGCGTCGGCAACTACGCCGTGCGCCTGCGCTCTTCGCAGGAACGCGCCGGCGAGCACGAGCCGCGCTCGTGCTCGCCGGTTGCCTCAACAATTATCAGTGCGCGCCCGCGTGCACATCGCCGAGGCACCCGGCGCTTCGCTCACGGAGCCGGGAGTGTCTTACCCGCGGACGCGGCCCGCGCGGCCCGGTACGGTGGCCGCAACGCCGTGCCGGCTGACGGCCAGGTACACGCCGCCGGCGACGACGATTCCGACCAGCCAGCTCAGGTCCGCGCCGCCGAGCAACCGGGTGGAGATGGGCCCCTGCAGGGCGGGGACGAGGCCGTCTTCAACCGTCCAGCCGGCGATCAGGCCCGCCACGAACGCCGCGATCCCTGCCCAGTTGACGTCGCCATAGGCGCTCCGCTCCGGCTCCCGGTAGAGCTCGTCGACGTCGATGTGGCCGCGCCGCTTGACGAAGAAGTCGGCCAGAACCACGCCGGCCCAGGGGCTCATCCAGAGCAGAAGACTGATCATCCAGTTGTCGAATGCCTTGGCGAACGACGGCTGGAAGACGAAATAGATCGTCACCAGATAGCCGACCACGCCCGCGATCAGCGCCATCGCCGTCCGCGAGAGGCGGATGCCCATGCTGAGCGCAGCCAGCGCCGCCGAGTAGACGTTCAGGATGTTCGTCGCGATCGGACCGTGCAGCACCATCAGCAGCACCAGCAGGCTCAGCGTCCCACCGAAGACGGCGCTCACCATCTTCGCGGGGTCGGTGTCCTGGGTGACGCTGGCCACGGTGGCGCCGAGAATGGCGAGCCAGACGGTGGGGACGAACATCCCCACGTAGCTGTACCAGAAGACCGAGGCCGAGGACTGGGTCCGCGGGACGAAGCGCGAATAGTCCGAGGCCCACGTGACCCAGGAGATCCCCCAGCCCACGCCGATCGCGGTCATCAATAGACTCAGCATCGCCAGATGGGCGCCCGGCGGCAGTGAGCTCGTGAGCCCCCAGTTGACCACCCCTGGCCGGCTCCAGGCGAGGATGCTCATCAGCACCATGATGGCGGCGGTGACCGGCACCGTGTATTTCTCGAAGGTCCGGATCGCATAGAAGCCGTAGAGGCCGATCAGCACCTGGAGCACCATCACGACGGTGACCACGACCAGATTCGTCGCCCACGAGTCGCGCATCCCGAACTGCCCGAGGATGGCGACCGCGATCTTGACGGGGAAGTACGTGTTCACGCCGATCCAGCCCAGGGTCATGAGGAACATCAGCGCGCTCGGCAGGTACGCTCCGCGCCGACCGAACGCGGAGCGGCAGAGCACCATCTGATTGACGCCGGTCTTGTGGCCCATCACGGTGAACGCCGCGAAGATCGCGCAGCCGACGATGTTGCCGACCACGATGACCGCGATGGTCTCCAGCAACCCCAGCTTGAGGACGATGCCCAGCGCGCCGAGAGCCCAGTTGATCGGGGCGATGTTGGCCCCGGCCCAGATCCACATCTGCTGGGGCCCGGTCGAGTCCTTGTCCTTCTCTGGAATGGGTTCGATGCTGTGGACGTCGGCTCGGAGCTCGGCCGCGGCGGCAGCTGTCATGGTTGCCCCCTTTTGCAGGCGTGAGCGCTCGTCGTCCGGACCTACATACCCGGCCGCGCGCGCTCGAGTCAAGCGGATCGAGGCCGGAACGTCACCTCCTCGGTCTTCCCGGCCAGGGTGACCACCGGCCGCACGCCGGGCGTCTCGGCGATGACCCGGCCCCGTCGGATCACCGCGAGCCGGGCCGGGCGGAGCCGGATCGCGTCGATCACGCTGCCGGCTTGCAGCAGCACCAGGTCCGCCCAGCAGCCCGCGGCGAGGCCATAACCGTCTCGATGCAGGGCGCGGGCACCGTTGACCGTGACGCAGTCGAACATGGCCCGCATCTCGGCGTCCCCGGTCATGTGTCCGACGTGCAGCCCCATGTGCGCGACGTTCATGCCGCGGCGCTTGGGGTACGTGTCGTGCCGGCCCTGCAGCGTGATGTTGATGAGCGGGTTGGCGACGGCCGTGATCCCGGCTTCGCGCATCAGCGGCATCAGCTTGGAGACGTAGTAGTTGTCCATCGAATGCATCGCCGTGAGATGCGAGGCCGTCACGCGCCCGTGGAGCCCCTGGCGGACGGTCTCCCGCGCGAGCACCTCGATGTGACGCGAGAGGGGGTCGTCGCTCTCGTCACAGTGCATGTCCACCAGGAGATGGCGCTCGGCCGCGATCCGACACAGGCGCTCGATCGACGCGGCACCGTCGGCCATGGTCCGCTCGAAATGCGGAATGCCACCCACCACGTCAACGCCCATGTCGAGCGCCGCCGCGAGGGTGCGTTCGGCCTCGGGCCAGCGCAGGTAGCCGTCCTGGGGGAAGGCGACGAGCTGGAGATCGATCTCGTTGCGCACCAGCTCGCGCACCTCGAGCAACGCCTTGACCGCCTTCAGATTCGGGTCGCAGACGTCGACGTGGCTGCGAATGATCAGAGTCCCGCGGGCGACCGCCCAGCGGCACAGCTCGAGCGCCCGGTCCCGGATCGCGTCGTGCGTCAACGAGGGCTTCAGCTCCGCCCAGAGCTGGATGCCCTCCAGCAGGGTGCCGGAGCGGTTCACGCGCGGCATCCCGTAGGTCAACGCCGAGTCCATGTGGAAGTGGGCGTCGACGAAGGGCGGCGAGACGAGCTCGCCCTTCGCGTCGATCGTCCGCTGCGCCTCGGCCCGGAGGTCTCGCTCGACGGACGCGATGCGGCCGTCGCGGCAGGCGATCGTCATCCGGTCGCGGCCGTCCGGCAAGACCGCGTTGGTGACGACGAGATCGAACATGGTGTCGTTGGCCCGCGTCACTTCGTGCCGTAGAGCCGATCCCCGGCGTCCCCCAGGCCGGGAATGATGTAGCCGTGCTCGTCCAGGTGGCTGTCGATGGCCGCGGTATAGACCGGGACGTCCGGATGGTGCGAGTGGAAGTTCTTGAGGCCCTCCGGACACGTCAAGAGACAGACGAACTTGATGGAGCGGGGCCTCGTCTCCCTGAGACGCTCGACCGCGGCCACCGCGGAGTTTCCGGTGGCGAGCATCGGGTCGACGACGATGGCATCGCGATCGCTCATCTCCCTGGGCACCTTGAAGTAATACTCGACGGCGGTGAGGGTCTTGGGGTCCCGGTAGAGTCCGACGTGTCCCACGCGGGCGCTGGGGATGAGACGGAGGATGCCGTCGAGGATCCCGGTGCCGGCCCGCAAGATGGAGATCAGGACGATCTTCTTCCCGTCGAGCATCGGGACCGACGTGCGCGCCATAGGTGTCTCGACCGTCACCTGATGCGTCGGCATGTCGCGCGTCACCTCGTAGGCCAGCAGCACGCTGACCTCGGTCAATAGATTCCGAAATGCCGACGTGCTGGTGCTCTTCATGCGCATCAGGCTGAGCTTGTGCTGGACCAGCGGGTGGTCGATCACGTGGACGCGACTGGACATGCGATGGTCTCCCCCGTCAGAACAACGTGCCGTCGCTCACGACTCGAATCGGTGGCGCTCCGGCGCGCCGGGCGTCGGCCAGCTCGCGCCCGGCCGCCCAGGTGCCGCCTTCCAGGACCTTGATCAGGGGAAGCTCGGTCGGGTCCAGCCCCAGGCGCGCGGCCACCAGCGGCGCGAGGCGATCGAGGAGGGCGACGGTCAGCGCCCGCCACTCCACGATCACCTGGGAATCAGGCGCGTGCGTGACGCCCGTCACGTCCGGATGCTTGGGGACGAGGACGTCCAGGTCGACGAACAGCCCGCCGTTGCGATACTCCGCGAGGCCGGTGAGCTGATCGAGGCCCGAGATGCTCAGGCCGGCTTCCTCGAGCGGCTCCACCAACGAATAGGCCAGCCACTGGGACAGCTTGTGAAGCGGGACGAGCCCGGCCGAGGGGCCGCTGCCGGCCGCGGCCGGATGCGGCCACGTGTCGCCGAGGCCGACGCCGTCGAGCTCGATCCGCTCCGGCCAGATCTCCTCCAGCGCCTCCAGCACCGCCTCGAGAATGTTGGGCGCGTCCAGACAACTCTGCGTCGCGCGGCCGCGAAGGGCGTCGAAGAGATGGGGCGCACCTTTCATGGCTCGGCCGAGCCTCTTCAGCAGTCCCACCCGCCCGTCGAGGCCGGCCAGAGGATTCGCGGCCGACGCCTGGAAGCCGCGGGCCATCCGGCTCTCCTCGAGGTCCATCAGGACCGCGGCGTCAGTCCGCCAGGGGCGCGACGGATCGCTCGAGAAGAGCCCGGCCTCGAACATCCGAAAGCTCGCCACGGCGAGGCCCTCGGAGCGCGCGAACGTCTGACCGGTTTGCTCTTCGCGAAAGCGCCACGTCTCCCCGGCGCCGGCGTCGAGCAGGACACTCGTGACGATCAGGTCGATTTTTGCGCGCGCGCGCTCGGCCGCGGGCAGGCGGCTCAGCGCGGCCCCAAGCGCGGCGACGCGAGCCACGCCGCCGGCGTCCAGATGACGCCATCGGCTGTGATACGGAATGGCGAGTCCGGGATAGCGCCGGCGCGTGACCGCCGCCACGAAGTCGGCGACCTGGGGCAGACGGCTCGGCTCGACGCGGAAGTGCGTCAGCCCACCGCCGAGGCCGGTCGCCAGAATGTTGGCGCAGCGCTCGCGAATCGTTGCCGGGCGGCGCAGGTGAGCGACCGCGCTGGGCCGGCCCGCCGCGCTCACTCCAGTCCGCGTCCCTTGGGCTTGGCGGGCGTGCCGCTGTCCGGAACTCGACCGTCGGTGAAATAGCCGGCGGCCATCTTCGCGTCGAGCTCCACCTGCGCATCCAGAGGCACGAGCTCGTCGGGGATGCGCAGCCGCTGCTCCACCTCGATCCCGGCCTTCACGATCGCGTCGTACTTCGCGTTGCTCATCGAGACGAGGCGATGGATTTTTCGCACGCCGAGCCAGTGGAGAACATCGGGCATCAGCTCCTGAAAGCGCATGTCCTGGACGCCCGCGACGCACTCCGTCCGCGCGAAGTATTGCTCGGCACGGTCACCGCCTTGCTGGCGCTTGCGGGCGTTGTAGACGAGGAACTTGGTGACCTCGCCCAGTCCCCGTCCCTCCTTGCGGAAGTACACGATCAGGCCGACGCCGCCGCCCTGCGCTCCGCGGATGCACTCTTCGATCGCGTGCGCCAGATACGGCCGGCACGTGCAGATGTCGGAGCCGAAGACGTCCGAGCCATTGCATTCGTCGTGGACGCGGGCCGTGAGCGGGATGTCGGGGCGCGCGAGATCGGCCGCCTTCCCGAAGACGTAGGCGGTGAGACCGCCGATCGGCGGGAGAAAGACTTCGAGATCGCCACGCGTCACCAGCTCCGAGAACATGCCGCCGGTCTCCTCGAACAAGGTTCGCCGCAGGTCGGCCTCGGAACAGCCGAAACGCCGGGCCACGCCGGGCAGATACCAGACCGGCTCGATGGCCGCCTTCGTCACCACGGCCGTGCCGGCGCCGCGCAGGATCCTTCCGTCGGGGCTGAGGCGGCCCGCGTCGAGGGCGCGCCGTATCTCCGGCACTTCGATGTTCGCGCTGGTGATCGCGATCGTCGGCCTGATGTCGTACCCGCTCTGGACATAGTCCCGGTAGACGTCGGCCACCAGCGCGCCGAACGGATCGAGGGAGACGATACGCTCCGGATCGGCCCACTGCGGATGCGGACCGATGGTCTCGGCGGGGGCGGTGTCGGTGAGGTCGGCCCGATGGCCACGGTCCAGCGCGCCGGCCGCGATGGCCAGCGCGCGATAGATGGCGTAGCCGCCGGCGTGGCTGCCGATCACGTTCCGCGGCGCCGGCCCATTCGTGGTCGCGATCACCGGGCCACGCGTGAGCGGCTCTGCGGCTCCCCAGCGGATCTGCAACGGCGTGGGCCCGTGGCTCGTGGGGTGCGACGTCAGCTTGATGTGTGTGGGACGTTTCCGATCAGCGGACATTTGGCCGGACCTCGACGCCGTCGTCGTGCTCCGGCGAGGCGGCGGCGCCCGCGGAGCGGTAGTGATCCAGGGCGGCGTCGACGCCCGCCCCGGCGTGCACGGCCCATCCTTCGTGACGCAGCACCTGCTCGAGAGCGCTCAACAGGAGCAGGACGTTCTGGCGACGCGCGGAGTACCCCATGGTACCGATCCGCCACACTTTGCCCTGCAGCGGACCGAAGGCGGCACCGATCTCGATGCCGAAGTCGTCGAGGAGCGCGCGCCGCACGCGCACGTCGTCGACGCCGTCGGGAACGAGCACGGGCGTGAGCATCGGCAGGCGGCGCTCGGGCGGCTCCTTGCCGAAGAGGCTCAGCCCGAGCGCGGCGACGCCGACGCGCAGCGCGTCGCCGTGCAGCCGATGGCGCGCGAAGCGCGCCGGGAGACCCTCCTCCGCGACCGCGCTCAGCGCCGCGCGCAGGCCATAGACCATCGTCGTCGGCGCCGTGTGGTGGTTGACGCGCGCGGGGCTCCAGTAGCTCGCGAGCTGGCCGAGATCCAGGTAATTGCTGCGCACCGTGCTCCGGCGCCGGCGGAGCGCGTCTTCGGCGCGCGCGTTGTACGCGACCGGCGCCAGACCCGACGGGCAGCTCAGGCACTTCTGGGTCCCGCCCACCGCCACGTCCACGTCCCAGGCGTCGAGCGCGACTTCGGCGCCGCCCAGGGTGACCACGACGTCGGCGACGAGCAGGGCGTCATACGCGCGTGCGAGGCGGCCGAGATCCGCCAGCGGCTGCAAGACGCCGGTGGACGTCTCACCGTGCACGACGGCGAGCACCTTCGTGGGCGCCTGGGCAAGCGCGGCCTCGATCGCGACCGGGTCGAGCGCCTGGCCCCACTCCGCCCGGACGACGACGGCGTCGGCGTCGCAGCGCCGCGCGAGATCCTCGAGCAGGAGGCCGAAACGACCGCACTCGCCGATCACCACGCGATCCCCGGGCTCCAGCAGCGACACCATCGCCGCCTCGAGCCCCGCGCGCCCGGTGCCGGAGACCGGGAACGTGCGCGCGCTCGCCGTCTGGAACACCAGGCGTGAGAGCGCCATCACCTCGTCCATGATCGCGGTAAACTCCGGGTCGAACTGCCCGAGCAGCGGCGTCGCCATGGCGCGCAGCACCCGGGGGTCGGCCATGCTCGGCCCCGGCCCGAGGAGGATGCGCGGAGAGGGAAGCATGTCGGCACGCTATCAGCGCGCGCGTGAGCACGTCAATAAATGCCGCCCAATTTGACGGCATCCGCCGGCGGGGATGACTACAACTTGGGCGGGGCCCGTGCCGTCGGCATGGCCAACCTCGCGTCGATTCGAACGAGTCGGCTGGCATTCCCGATGCTACTCTGCCGCCACCCCACATGAGCTACCCGCGCGATCTGGTCGGCTACGCTCAGCGCCCGCCGCATGCCGACTGGCCGGGCGGCGCGCGGCTGGCCCTGCAGATCGTCATGAACTGGGAGGAGGGCGGCGAACGCTCGATCCTGCACGGCGACGAGTTCGCCGAGACGTACCTGCACGAGGTGCCCGGCACGGCGCCGGTGGCCGGCGCGCGCAATCTCCCGATCGAGTCCACCTACGAGTACGGCACGCGCGCGGGACTCTGGCGGCTGCTGCGCCTGTTCCGCGAGCGCGCGGTGCCGATCAGCGTGTTCGCGGTGGGCATGGCCGTCGAGCGCTACCCCCAGGCCGCGCGGGCGATCGTGGACGCCGGGCACGAGGTCGTGAGCCACGGCTGGCGCTGGATCGACTACCAGTTCGTCAGCGAAGAGGTCGAGCGCGAACACATCCGGCGGGCGGTCGCGAGCATCGAGCGCGCCGCCGGCGCCCGGCCGCTGGGCTGGTACACGGGCCGTCTGAGCCCGAACACGCGGCGGCTCGTCGTCGAGGAGGGCGGGTTCCTGTACGACGCGGACGCGTACAACGACGATCTCCCGTACTGGGTGGAGGTCGCGGGCCGGCCGCACCTCGTCGTCCCCTACACGCTCGACAACAACGACATGAAGTTCGGGACGCTCCACGGGTTCAGCACCGGCGACGAGTTCTTCACCTACCTGCGCGACGCCTTCGACGTGCTCTACGCCGAGGGCGGTGACCGGCCGAAGATGATGTCGGTCGGCCTGCACATGCGGCTGGTCGGGCGGCCGGGCCGGATCGGCGCCCTCGCGCGCTTTCTCGACCACGTCCAGCGCCATGAGGCCGTGTGGATCTGCCGCCGCCTCGACATCGCCCGTCACTGGATCGCCCGGCACCCGCATGGGCGGTAGCCGCGTGGCGGCAGTCCTCGAGCTGCGCGGCGTGAGCAAGCACTACGGCCGCGTCGTGGCGGTCGACGCCATCGATCTCCGGATCGCGGGGGGCACCTACTGCTGCCTGCTCGGGCCCTCGGGGTGCGGGAAGACGTCGACGCTGAGGATGATCGCCGGCCACGAGACCGTCACGAGCGGCGACATCGTCTTCGACGGAGAGCCGATCACCGATCGGCCGCCCGGACGCCGCGGCACGGCGATGATGTTCCAGAGCTACGCGCTCTTCCCGCATCTGAGCGTGCTCGACAACGTCGCGTTCGCGCTGAAGATGCGCGGCATCGCCAGGGAGCGCCGGCGCGCGCGGGCGGCCTCCCTGCTCGAGCTCATGGCCATGGAGGCCTACGCCGACCGCTTCCCGGCCCAGCTGTCGGGCGGGCAGCAGCAGCGCGTGGCGCTGGCCCGCGCGCTCATCACCGAGCCCCGGGTCCTGCTGCTCGACGAACCCCTGTCCGCGCTCGATCCGTTCCTGCGCGTCCAGATGCGTGTGGAGCTCAAGCGGCTGCAGCGCGAGCTCGGGATCGCCTTCATCCACGTCACCCACGCCCAGGACGAGGCCATGGCCCTGGCCGACGTGATCGTGGTGATGAACGAAGGGCGCATCGAGCAGCACGGCAGCCCGCGCGAGGTCTTCAACCATCCACGCACCGAGTTCGTCGCCCGCTTCATCGGCGGCCACAACGTCGTCACCGTCGGCGGCGTCCGGCTCGCGGTGCGCGCGGATCGGCTGCGGCTGTGCCGGCTCCACGCCGGCGGCGACGCCTGCGGGCGCCTCACCGCCATCGTGACCGCCGTGGAGTACCAGGGCAACGTCGTCCATACCGATCTGCGCGCCGATGACGGCACCGAGCTCGTCGCCGTCGCGGCCGATCATCTCTTCGATCGCGAGCCGCTGGAGCCGGGGGCGCGGGTGGCCGTGAGCTGGGACGACGCCGGCGCGCACCGGCTCGCGTGACCGCGGGAGCACACCGAAAGGAGACCATCGATGAGGCCAACCACGAAGAGCCAGGCCGGCGTGAGCCGGCGAACCGTTCTCAAGGGCGCCGCCGCCGCCGCCATCGCCGGATTCCCGGCCATCGTCTCCGCGCAGCCGGTGACGCTGCGCTACCTGGGCACCGCCGTCAACCAGTCGAAGGAGATCGCGCAGAAAGTGAAGGCCGACCTCGGCCTCGTCATCGAGTACATCCCGGTCACCACCGACGAAGTCGCCAAGCGGATCATCACCCAGCCGAACTCCTTCGACGTGGTGGACGCCGAGTATTTCCAGCTGCGCAAGCTCATCCCGTCCGGCAACCTGCTCGGCATGGACGCCCGGCGGATCAAGTACGCGGACAAGATCACGCCGGTCTTCACCAGGGGCCAGGTCGCCGGCAAGACCATCGGCGATCAGGGCACGGCGCCGAAGAAGGTCTTCTACCTGGAGGGGCCGACGTCGACGAAGTTCGCCGCGGCGCCGACGCCATGGATCACCCTCATTCCGACGGTCTACAACGCCGACACCCTCGGCATCCGCCCCGACCTCATCAAGCGGCCGATCGGCTCCTGGGCCGAGCTGCTCAACAGCGAGTTCAAGGGCAAGGCGTCGATCCTCAACATCCCCTCGATCGGCATCATGGATGCCGCGATGGTGGTGGAGTCGCTGGGCGCCCACAAGTACCGGGACAAGGGCAACATGACGAAGGCCGAGCTCGATCTCACGATCAAGACGCTCATCGAGGCGAAGAAGGCCGGACAGTTCCGCGCGTTCTGGAAGGACTTCAACGAGAGCGTGAATCTCATGGCGTCGGGCGAGGTGGTGATCCAGTCGATGTGGTCGCCGGCGGTGACCAAGGTGCGCTCGATGGGCGTGCCCTGCATCTACCAGCCGCTCAAGGAAGGCTACCGCGCGTGGGCGGCCGGCTTCGGCCTGCCCAAGACGCTCACGGGCAAGAAGCTCGACGCCGGCTACGAGTTCATCAACTGGTTCCTGTCGGGCTGGGCCGGCGCCTTCCTGAACCGCCAGGGCTACTACTCGGCGGTGCTCGAGACGGCCAGGGCCAACATGGAGCCCTACGAGTGGGCGTACTGGATGGAGGGCAAGCCGGCCGAGAAGGACATCAAGGCGCCGGACGGCACGCTGCTGGAGAAGGCCGGCACCGTGCGGGACGGCGGGTCGTACGAGGCGCGCATGGGCGCCGTCGCGTGCTGGAACGCCGTCATGGACGAGAACGACTACATGGTCCGCAAGTGGAACGAATTCATCGCCGCCTGAGCCGGCTGATCGCGCCCGCCGCGGCGCCGTACTGGCAGGTGGCGCCGCTGGCGGGCGTGCTGGCCGTGTTCTTCCTGCTGCCGCTGGCCATCACGGTGGTCGTCAGCTTCTGGCGCTACACCGAGTACTCGATGATCCCCGCGCTGGTCGGCGACAACTACGCGTCGGTGTTCGCCGGGTGCCTGGCCGAGCTGCCCGGCCTCTGCGTCACCTTCAAGACGTATCTATCAACGCTGAAGTTCTGCGTGCTGGTGTGGCTCGTCACGCTCGTCCTGGGTTTCACCCTGGCGTACTTCCTCGCCTTCCACGTCCGCTCGCTCACGTGGCAGACCGTGCTGTTCCTGCTGTGCACGATCCCGTTCTGGACGTCGAACGTGATCCGCATGATCTCGTGGGTGCCGCTGCTCGGCCGCAACGGCCTCGTCAACACCGCCCTCGTGGCGTCGGGCGCCGTCCCCGCCCCGCTGGAGTGGCTGCTGTTCTCCGACTTCGCCGTCGTGCTCGCCTTCGTGCACCTCTACACGATGTTCATGATCGTGCCGATCTTCAACTCGATGAGCCGGATCGACCGCGCGCTGCTGGAGGCCTCGCGCGACGCGGGCGCCTCGGCCTGGCAAACGGTCTACAACGTCGTGGTGCCGCTGTCGAAGCCGGGGCTCGTCATCGGCTCGATCTTCGTGGTCACCCTGGTCATGGGCGACTACGTCACCATCGGGGTCATGGGCGGTCAGCAGATCGCGTCGGTCGGCAAGATCATCCAGGTCGAGCTGAGCTATCTGCAGTTCCCGCTGGCCGCGGCCAACGCCGTCGTGCTGCTCGGCGCCGTCCTCGCGATCATCTGCACGATGACCCGCCTCGTCGACCTGCGCCGGGAGCTCTGAGCCCGTGACCCGGCGACGGCCGCCCGCCTTCTACGCGCTCGCGACGGTCTTCGGCCTGTTCGTGCTGTTCCTCTACGGCCCCATGCTGACGATCCTCGTGCTGTCGTTCCAGGGTCCGACGGGCGGCCTGACGTTTCCCCTGCACGGCGTCTCCACGCACTGGTTCGTCCGCCTGTGGGGCGGCCTCGGCGTGGTCGACATCTGGGCGGCCTTCGGGCGGTCGCTGAAGCTGGGCGCGGTCGTCATGACCCTCACCGTGCTCATCTCGCTGCTCGCGGGCTACGCGTTCCGGCGCCGCTTCCGCGGCTCGGCCTTCGTCTTCTACACGGCGGTGGCGAGCCTGATCGTGCCCTCGATCATCGTCTCGCTCGGCATCGCCGTCGAGTTCCGCCTCCTCGACGCGCTGATCAGGTGGGCGGCCGAGGGCGTCGGCTGGGCCGGCCTCGTCGAGGGATTCACGACGAGCGCGGGCACGCTCACGTCGGGGCTCGGCGCCCATCTCACGTGGACGCTGCCCTTCGGGCTGCTCATCATGTTCGCCGTCTTCAACCGCTTCGACCACCGCTACGAGGAGGCCGCCCGCGACCTCGGCGCGACGTCGAGCCAGGCGTTCCGCCACGTGGTGCTGCCGCTCATCGCGCCCGCGCTGGTCGGCATCGCCCTCTTCGGCTTCACGCTCTCGTGGGACGAGGCGGCGCGCTCGAGCCAGGCGCTGGGCGCCGACCAGAACACGCTGCCGCTCGAGCTGACCGGCCTCACGACGACCGTGACCAATCCCGAGATCTACGCCCTCGGCACGGTGACGACCGGCGTGTCGTTCGCCGTGATCCTGATATCGCTGCTGCTGATCAGAGCGCTGGGGCGCCGGCGGGTCTAGGCACCGTATGGACATCCTCGTCGTCAACCCGAACACGACCGTCTCGATGACCGAGAAGATCCGGCGCGCCGCCGAGCGTGCCGCCGCGCCGGGCACGCGCATCGTCGCCGTGAACCCGCCGGTCGGTCCCGAGAGCATCGAAGGCTTCTACGACGACGCGCTCGCCGTCCCCGGCCTGCTCGCGGAGATCGCGAAGGGGGAAGCGCAGGGCGTGAGCGCGCACGTCATCGCCTGCTTCGACGACACCGGGCTCGACGCGGCCCGCGCGCTGGCCGCGGCGCCCGTCGTGGGTATCGGCGAGGCCGCGTTCCATGCCGCGAGCCTCGTCGCCGGGCGCTTCGCGGTCGTGACCACGCTGCCCTGCTCGGTCCCGGCCATCGAGCTCAATCTGCTGCGCTACGGACTGGCCGCGCGCTGCGCCCGCGTGCGCGCGGCGGAGGTGCCGGTGCTCGCGCTGGAAGAGCGGCGGAGCGACGCCTGCGAGCGGATCGACGCGCAGATCGCCGCCGCGAAGGCCGAGGACGGCGCCGAGGCGATCGTGCTGGGCTGCGCCGGCATGGCCGACCTCGCCGCGGAGCTCACCGCCCGTCACGGGCTGCCCGTCGTCGACGGCGTCGCCGCCGCCGTGGCGCTGGCCGAGACGCTCGTGCGCCTGGGTCTCAGAACCTCGAAGCTCGGCGGCTACGCGCCCCCGTTGCCGAAGCGCCGGGCATAATACGGCGCATGCACCGGCTGGTGCTCGGCGTCGGCCCGCGAGAGGAGACGCGCACATGCCTACATCGGCCACACCGGAACCCGTCATCCGTCAGATCGTCGAAGCCATGAGGGCGCTGGCCGGCCCACATCCCGGCTTCCGTCCCGTCCACGCCAAGGGCCTCGTCTGTTCCGGAACGTTTCGCGCTTCGGCGGATGCTCCCCGCGTCACTCGCGCGCCCCATTTCGCTGGTCAATCGGTGCCGACCATCGTCCGGTTCGCCAATGCCAACGGGAACCCCGACGTGCACGATGGTGTCCCCAACGTGCGCTCGATGGCGGTCAAGTTTCAGCTCTCCGACGGCAAGAGCGCCGACATCCTCGCCAACTCCGTCGAAGGGTTCATCGCGCGGACGCCCGCCGAGCTGCTCGAATTCCTTCGGGCCCAGCTTCCCGAGCCGGGCAGCGGCCGGCCCGACCCCGATGCGGTTCCACGCTTTCTCGCCGGCCATCCCGCCGGACGCGCCTTCGTCGAGCGGCTGATGAAGAAGCCGGTGCCGGCCAGCTATGCGCAGACGATCTACCATGCCGAGCACGCCTTCCGCTTCACCGCCGTCGATGGCACGAGCCGATTCGGCCGCTATCGCTTTGTGCCGCACGCAGGGGAGGCGTTCCTCTCCCCTGACGATGCCGGCAAGCGAAGCCCGAGCTTTCTGCGCGAGGAGCTGGAAGGCCGGTTGCGGACCGGCCCGGTGGCGTTCCGGCTGCTCTTGCAGTTGGCCGAGGCCGGCGACCCGACGGACGACGTTACCGCCCTGTGGCCCGAGGGTCGGCCCGTGGTCGAGCTGGGGCGTCTGGAAGTCACCGGCCTCTCCCCGACGAGCGCGGCCGACGAGCGGAGCCTGATCTTCGATCCCACCAACAGGACCGACGGTATCGATCTCTCGGCCGATCCGATCCTATTGGCCCGGTCGGCCGCCTATGCGATCTCCTACGATCGACGCAGCAAAGGCGAGTGAATGCCATCGATCGTGAAAATCCCTTCGCTCACGAAACCGAGCGGCAACGGCGGCTGGAAGTTGATGACGCCGCTGAACGTCCCCGTCTGTACGGGGAACTCGGGGCTGTCGGTCGGATTGTCCAGCTGCACGACGACGGCATAGGTCCCGAACACCTTCCCGCTCGTCGGGATCACCTGGCCAGTCTTTGGATCGATCGCCAGCTGGACATCGTCAGTGCCGGTGGCGATCACGGTGCATTCGTTACCGCGGACGGTCATGGCCGGCGGTGTTGGCTCAGTCGCTGCTGCGAAAGAGGATCGGGCCGATGAGGCCTTCCGAGGGGGCGTGGGTATCGTTGGTGTCGATCGAAAGTGCGACGGCGCGCGGAGCATCCGCGTCGGCGCCATACATGAGGCGAAAGTCCTCGGCCACGTTCCGCCGTTCGGTCAGCCATTGCCCGAGCTCGGACGTCCCGGAGCGCACGACCATGAAGGTGACGGTTCCGGTCTTCTGACTTTTTTGGATGCTGCCCACCGGCAGGACGGGATCCCACACGTACCCGATCAGTTGCGAGCGGAGGAGCGCCGGTGTGCGCGGCCAGATGACGAAGACGTGCGGCGCCGCGTCGGACGTCGCCCGTTTGCGCAGGTCCGCGCCCTGGGGAAGCTGGATGAGCTTCCAGCTCCACTCGAGAATCGGTGTCGCGTGTAAGTTGACAGAGACCTTGCGCGCGATCGTGGAATGATCCCCGTTGCTTCGGAGAAGGAGGGCACGGCGGTCATCCGTCTCCACCACGGTAAAGTCGTACGCCGGATGGCCGCCGACCGTCTCGTACGTCCGCCACCCCTCCGGAACGCCACGGTGATTGAGGGGATGGCGCGTCCAATTTTCGACCGGAACGAGCTCGATCCGCTCGGCCATCGCGTGTCTGGCACGACCATGGGCGGCACCGACCAGCGTCAAAATCCGATAGATCGCGGCCCGACGGGTGATGGTCATGTCAGCAGAAATTCTTGGCCGAAGCCTTCTCGTTCTCCTTATATACCCCATATCCCGAGAAGGCGCGAAGGGGCTGGTGGTGCGTGGATCGTGGCCCCGGTGTCGAGCAGCTCTCCCTGATGCATGGTTCCTACTTATCGTTTGGCAGTTTGGGGCTGGCGAGCGTACCGGACTCCCGCTCCACGGTGATGTGGATGGTGTACCCGCTGCCGCGGTGTTGGCTCACGCCGTACAGGGCGTCGCCATCGCGCATGAGCGAGATCCACTGGCCCGACGAGCTTTTCAAGGTGACCGTGCGACCGTGTGCGACGACGACGCCCGAATCATTGCTCGCCTTCCCCGCCGCATCTCCCCTTCCGCGTCGGGTCGAGATCAACTTGTACGTCCCGTCATCCTTGATCTCGAGCGTCATGTCACCCGCCATGCCATTGCCGCCGCCACCGTCAGCGCCGCCGACCGGCCGGAACGATCCATTCCAGGTCCCGACAAGTTCGTGGGGGAAGGTGGAACGAGACGCGTCGGATACTACCGTCCGGCTCGCGACGGCGTCGGTCTTCTGCGCGGCACAACCGGCAGCGAGCGCGATCAGAGCGATGAAGGCGAAGAGCGTAACAATCCTGCGCTGGCCCATGTGACAGTTCCTCCTGCCAATGAAGGAAAGGCATGAGTCGGACCAAATTCGACAGGCGGAAGAAAGATCAGAATCCCGAGATGTTGCCACTCAGGAGTGCAACGACCTGCGGCGGTGGTGTCCGGAGTCGGTCAGCGCGGCCGGCCGATTCCGAACAGACTGCCCGGAACCGGACAGCAGTCAGTTCGACAGGCGGAAGAAAGATCAGAATCCCGAGATGTTGCCACTCAGGAGTGCAACGACCTGCGGCGGTGGTGTCCGGAGTCGGTCAGCGCGGCCGGCCGATTCCGAACAGACTGCCCGGAACCGGACAGCAGTCAGGCGATCAGGCGGAAGCGCCGCAGACGAGTGTAGAGCGCACCGCGGCTCAGACCGAGCGCGGCCGCCGCGTGGGACTTGTTGCCTTTCGCTCGCCGGAGCGCCTCGATGATCGACTGCTT
>QHSB01000191.1 GCA_003220335.1 Candidatus Rokuibacteriota bacterium | reverse complement strand
TACGGAAATTGGACGACGAGTGGCGCCAGTGGCGCCGCGGCGATCTCACGCAGGGTGGCGAGGAGGACGGCGAGCCGGCTGTCGACCGCCGGGCGCAATGAGCGCAGCGCCGGCTGCGAGTCCACCCGCACCCACGTCGCCTCGGCGTCGCGGGCGAGGCTCACCACCAACGCGTCGGAGACGATCCGTCCGTAGCGGGCGAGACGCTCGAGCGCCGCCGAGACGGTCGTGCTGTACGCCATGACGCATCCGACGAGACCAAGGTCGCGCACGCGACAGTCGGCGCCAAGGCGCAGCCCGATCGTCGGCTCCGTCGCCTGCACCGTGATCGCTTTCCACAGGCGCGCCACTGCGGCCAACGGAATTCTCGCGTCCGGATTTCGTAATTGGCGCTCGTCGAGACCGGCCGCGCGCATGAGCTGCGCGTACGGTATCCCGAGCGCGCTCATGCGCGCGAGCGGCAGGAGCGCGAGCCGGGCGAGGCCCGACGGCTCGCTCACAGGATGGCCGGCATCAATCTTCGGCACGGGCCGAGAGTGCCATCAGTGACGTTGTAGCCTCATCGGACCAAGGTCCGATATGCGCGCTTGCCCTCTGGAACGGCGTGGACCCCATCGTGAAGGAGCGCCTGTTCGGTCTCACCAACAGCGAGGGCAATCACGGCGAGGATGTGAAGGAGTACTACTCTATCTCGACAGCACGCCGACCCACTCCTACACGACCTCGCGCGTGGTGCATGCCGACCATGGCCGGAGCGGGATGGGACGGAAGGCACGATGGACCAAGGGCGGATGGTCAAACGACGGGCAGCAGTCCATCGTGTTGACGATGCCCTCGTTGATCTGCGTGATCGACGACGATCGGTCGGTGCTGCGCGCGCTGCGACGGCTCCTCTGGGCCGAGGCGTTCGCCGTCGAGGCCTTCGGCTCGGCCGAGGAGTTCCTCGCCTCCGAGCACCGGGCCAACGCCAGGTGCCTTGTGCTGGACGTCAACCTGACCGGCCGGAGCGGATTGGAGCTGCAGGAGCAGCTGCTTCTGACCGGAGCCGCGCCGCCGATCGTCTTCATCACGGCCTACGACGACCGGGTCGCCCGCGAGCGCGCATGTCGAGCCGGCGCCGTCGACTATCTACGGAAGCCATTCGACGACACGGCCCTTCTAGACGCAATCAATCGGGCCATCAGGGGTTCCTGACGTCGCGCATTTCCTTGCCAGAGGCCGGAGGACCGTGGTAGAGAAGCCCTGAATACGACCAAGGTCTTATGTGCGCCCGGGCGACGGTTCTCTTAGGCTTACAGGTCGGCGATGATGGCAGAAACTGGGAACAATAGGGTCCAGGGCTGGAGGCCGGCAGCGACGCTTCTGGCCGTGGCCGTCGCCTACTACGTGGGCGCCCAGTTGGGCTTCATCCTGAGATTCCCGCCGACGACGCCCTCCGTTCTCTGGCCACCCAACTCGATCCTGACCGCGACGCTTCTCCTCACACCGGTACGGCGGTGGTGGCTCTACCTGCTGGCGGCGCTTCCAGCGCATCTCGCCGCCGAGCTGCCTGTGTTGCCCCCGCTCCTCGTGTTCGGCCTCTTTGCGACGAACTGCGCCGAGGCGCTCGTCGCCGCCGCGGGGCTCCGATGGTTGAGCGACGCGCCGACGCGCTTCGACACGCTCCCTCGCATGGCGGTTTTCGTGCTCGTCGGAGCTCTCGCCGCGCCTTTCGTCTCATCGTTTCCGGACGCGGCCCTCGTCACCGCCATACAGGGGGAATCCTATTCATTCGTCTGGCGCACCCGCTTCTTCTCCAACGTCCTCGCGGCGCTCACGATCGTGCCGGCAGTCGTCATGGCCGTACGCAACGGGCTGCCGAATTTCCGCGCAGCGGCTCCGCGCCGCCATCTCGAGGCGGGCCTGCTCGCCAGCGGGCTCTTCCTGGCGAGTATGGGTCAGTTCGGGAATCCGTCGGAGTTCGGGCTGGGGCTGCCGGCGGAGCTGTCCGCTCCGGTCGCGGTCCTGTTGCCGTTCCTCCTCTGGTCGGCGGTCCGCTTCGGGCCGGGCGGACTCAGCGTCTGCCTCGTCGCGACGGCGCTGCTGGCGGTCGTCGCCGGCACGGGCGAGAGCGGGATCTTCGTGACGCAGCGGGCCGCGGAGGCCGTACTCTCGCTTCAGATCCTTCTCAGCACTATGGCGATCCCGCTGATGTGCCTGGCGGCTGTGATCGAGGAGCGCCGGCAGGCCACCGAGGCCCTTGCCACACGGCTCCGGCTCGAGGAAATGCTCTCCCGCCTGTCGGCGGCCTTCGTCCACCTCCCGAGCGCCACGACGCATCGGGCGCTCGACGAATGGCTGGGGCGTCTCGGCGAGCACCTGGGCCTCGATTGCATCATGATCGCGGAGTACTCCAGAACCGCGGCCGATGAGCTGGTCGTCCGCGCGTGGGCCCCATCGGGACCGCTGAAGCCCCAGACCGTCGCCTGCCGCGAGGTGCCGTGGGCCGACGACCAGCTTCGCCAGAGGCAGACGGTCGCGGTCCATGACGCGGGCGATCTTCCGCCCCACGCCCACGCTGAGCGGCTCATGTTTCGCCTGTACGGGATCAGGTCGTGCATCGTAGTGCCGCTGGAGGCTGGTGGGCGGGTTCTTGGTGGGCTGGCGGTCGCCACGACCGGCGCGGACCGGGCGTCGCCCGCGCCATTTGCGGGATGGCTTCGTCTAGTGGCGGAGGTCTTCGCCAGTGCGCTCGAGCGGACAGCGATGGAGGATGCGCTGCGGGCCAGCGAGGGGATGAAGTCGGCCATCCTGTCCTCGCTGAGCAACGGCGTGGCCGTGCTGGACTCGGACGGCACGATCGTCGCAGTCAGTCAGAGCTGGACGATCGAAGGCGCGACCGTCGGCAGCAATTACGTGACCGCCTGGCGGGAGACGGCGCGCGCGGGTGCTTCGCACGGCTCGGACGCGGCTGCTGGTATCGCCGCCGTCCTCGCTCGCGAGCGCGACTCCTTCACGTTCGAGTACACGGCGCGCGACCCGACGGCGGAGCGCTGGTACTCGATGGTCGTCGTGCCCCTGAACCAGCCCGACGGCGGCGCGGTCATCTCGCACACGGATGTCACCGAGCGGAAGCGGGCGGAGGCGAACGCCCAGCGTAGCCGCCAGGAGCTCGCGCATTTCACCCGCGTCTCGACGATGGGCGCGCTGGCCGCGTCGCTGGCTCACGAGTTGAACCAGCCCCTGGCCGCCATCCTGAGCAATGCCCAGGCCGCGCGCCGCTTCCTGGGCGCGGCGCGGCCCGACTTGGACGAAATCCGTAGCATCCTGAGCGACATCGTCGAAGACGACAAGCGCGCGGGCGAGGTAATCGAGGGCCTGCGCGAGCTGCTCCGCAAGGGCGAGACTGAAGTCGTGCCTCTTGACCTCAACGCCCTGATCCGGGACGTGGTCAAGCTCCTCGGCAGTGATGCGCTCATCCGGCGGGTCAGAATGCACCTCGACGTCGCCGCCGAGCCTCTCATCGTGGCTGGAGACCGCATCCAGCTGCAGCAGGTCGTCCTGAACCTTCTGGTCAACGCCATGGACGCTATGGCCGACTGCCCCACGGAGGAACGTGTCGTCTCCGTGCAAACCGAGTTGTGCGATGGCCAGACGGCGCGCGTGTCCGTCCAGGACGCCGGGCCGGGGATCCTCACCGGCCAGCACGATCTGCTCTTCGAGCCCTTCTACACGACCAAGCCCACAGGCCTGGGCATGGGCCTGTCGATTTCGCGCTCGATCA
>QHSB01000110.1 GCA_003220335.1 Candidatus Rokuibacteriota bacterium | reverse complement strand
GCGGCGCGAAACCTCTCGCGGATCGCCGTCGTGAAGGAGGTCGCCGGCATCCAGGTGCCGGGCACGCCATGGGCCACGCCGCCGGCGGAGCTGGAAAAGCTCGCCGGCTACGGGCGTGACATCAAGGCCAGTCGCGCCGAGGCCCGCCGCCTGCTGCGCGAGGCCGGCGTGCCCGACGGCTACGCGTTCACGTTCAAGAACCGCGGCCTGCCTCAGCCTTACGAGACGATCGCCATCTGGCTCATCGACCAGTGGCGCCAGATCGGATTGACCGTGAAGATGGAGACCATCGAGGCCTCGGCGCACGTGTCCATGCTGCGGCGCGGCGACTTCGAGGTGGCCAGCGACGCGCAGTGCAGCTACATCGTCGAGCCCGACATCGACCTCCAGAAGTACCAGTCGGTGGGAATCTCCGACAACAACTACAGCCGCTACAAGGACCCCGTGCTGGACGACCTCTACACGAGGCAATCGCGGGCCGTGGACTCCGAGGAGCGCAGGCGGCTCCTGCGCGCCCTCGAGAAGCGGCTGCTCGACGAGGAGGTCCACTACCTCTACACGCTGCAATGGCACCGCATCGTCCCGCACAGCGCCAGGCTGCGGGGTTGGACGATCACGCCGTCGCACTTCCTGAACCAGCAGCTCGACACGATCTGGCTGGCGGAGTAAACGGTGTAGGACGAGGGAGCGAACAATGCTCACAAGAGTCCCGGCGGCCGTCACGGCCGCGTTGCTCGTCGGGTTCGCGCTGCTGTCGCCCGCCTTCGCCCAGGACAAGCCCCGCTCCGGCGGCGAGCTGATCTTCCTCGTGCCCTCCGAGCCGCCCTCCTACGACGGCCACAAGGAGGGCACCTTCGGCGTCGTGCATCCGCTGGCGCCGCACTACAACACGCTGCTGCGCATCGATCCGTTCGACCGCACGGGCGCGAAGGTGGTTCCCGACCTCGCGGAGTCGTGGACGGTCTCGCCCGACGGGCTCACGTACAGGCTGAAGCTGCGGGCGGGCGTGCGCTTCCACGACGGCAGCGTGATGACCTCGCGCGACGTCAAGGCCAGCTACGACAAGATCGTCTTCCCCCCGCCCGAGACGTCGTCGTACCGCAAGGGGCAGTACCGCGCGGTCGAGGCGGTGGAGGCGCCGGACCCTCAGACGATCCGTTTCCGGCTCAAGTGGCCGGAAGCGTCGTTCCTCGTCACGCTGGCCTCGCCCTACAGCTGGATCTTCAAGGCCGACATCCTGGCCAAGGACGTCCGCTGGTACGAGAAGAACGTGATGGGCACCGGCCCCTTCACCTTCGTCGAGCACGTGAAGGGCTCGCACTGGGTCGGCAAGAGGAACCCGAATTACTGGGACAAGGGCAAGCCCTACCTGGACGGGTTCCGGGCGATCTTCATCTCCTCGTCGTCGGCGCAGGTGGCGGCGATCCGCGGCGAGCGTGCCCACATCCAGTTCCGCAGCTTCAGCCCGTCGGAGCGCGACAGCCTCGTCGGCGCGCTCGGCTCGAGGATCACCGTGCAGGAGAGCCCGTGGGACTGCGCGATGATGGTCGCGATGAACCACGAGCGCAAGCCGTGGGACGACAAGCGCGTGCGCCGCGCCCTGACGCTGGCGCTGGACCGGTACGAGGGGGCCAAGAACCTCTCGCGTATCGCCGTGGTGAAGGACGTCGCCGGCATCCAGGTGCCGGGCACGCAGTGGGCGACGCCGCCGGCGGAGCTGGAGAAGCTCGCGGGATACGGGCGAGACATCAAGGCCAGCCGCGCCGAGGCGCGCCGCCTGCTGCGCGAGGCGCGCGTTCCCGACGGCTTTTCGTTCACGTTCAGGAACCGCGGCATCCCCCAGCCCTACGAGCCGCTCGGGATCTGGCTCATCGACCAGTGGAAGCAGATCGGGCTGAACGTTCGCCAGGAGACGACCGAGGCGTCCGCGCATCACCCGATGCTGCAGCGCGGCGACTTCGACGTGGCCATGGACTTCCAGTGCAGCTTCATGGTCGAGCCGGACCTGGACATCGACAAGTTCCAGTCCGTGGGCGTGTCGGACCGCAACTTCTCGCGCTACAAGGACCCGGTGCTGGACGACCTGTTCGTCAGGCAGTCACGCGCGCTCGACCCCGAGGAGCGCAAGCGGTACCTGCGCGCGTTCGAGAAGCGGCTGCTCGACGAGGAAGCCCACTACTTCTACACGCTGCAGAACCACCGGATCATCCCGCACAGCGCCAAGGTGCGGGGCTGGACGATCACGCCCAGCCACTTCCTGAACCAGCAGCTCGACACGGTGTGGCTGGCGGAGTGAACAGCTGCGGGTGTCCGCCGACTCATGAAGCTGCGGATCTTGTGGGTCCTCTTCGTATGCATGACGGTCCACGCCTGTGTGTTGTTGCCGATTCCACACCGTCGACCGCTGTCGCCAGTTTTCTGGGGCAGTGTGATCGACGCCGATTCGCAAGAACCGATCACGAATGCTCGGATCGTCGTCGTCGACAGGTTTCGTGGGGGAACCATGACGGACAGCTCGGACGATGCGGGGCAGTACGAAGTGGGAGTCACGGAGCGCGCGACCTGGTTCGTGATATGGCCGCCGCTCTTCGAAGGACTCTGTCCGGGGACGATTTCAGTTACCCATCCGGAATACGAGCCCCAGGCTCACGACAGGAGCTGGTCTAGAACCTGGATCTTCGACACACCATGCCGGCGCGTCAAGCTCGACGTGCAAATGAAGAAGCGTCGGTCACTGTCTCCTAGCAACCTCATATCGATCGATCTTCTGAGCGGCGACGGAGGCCGAGCGACTCATCGCACGAGAGAGCACCGTAACGGTAACGTAGATTGGAAGTACCAGCGCTCCGAGGACGAGTGAAAAGAACAACTCATTCCACTCGGCGTTGATGCCGAAGACAGCTGACAGGACGCCCCAACTAACCACGGTCAGCACCGCGATGCCCATAAACACGATACGTACCTTTGCCAGATATTCCGCCGTCCGACGAAATTGCATGGCGAGCGCCGTCGCGAGCGCCACGTTCGGCTCGCGGATCTCCAGGCGAATAGCGACAAGAATAAGTGCCGCTGTGGCTACGATGCTCGCGATCACCATGAGAACATCCAGAGCCAGCAGCCATGGTATCGCGCTCGCGACGCCGGGCATGGTCAGAGCCAGCGTCGGAGTGAGCCATTGTGCGAGCGTCATGGCCACCTCTAACCGCGGAAGTTCGGCATGACCTCGCGCGCGAACAATTCCATCGAGCGTCGGATCTTGTCTTGAGG
>QHSB01000109.1 GCA_003220335.1 Candidatus Rokuibacteriota bacterium | reverse complement strand
CCGAGCGGCCGGCCTTGCGCGCCGCCGTGACGTAGGCCTCGCGATTGGTGGCGAGCTGCTGCTCGGCGTTGCCGCGCAGCACGGAGTTCAGCATCGGCCAGCCGCGCGCGGCCGTGCCCTCGATGCTCTCCTTGCTGCCGCACACCTGGTACACGGGCGGATGCGGCTTCTGTAATGGCTTCGGCATCACGCGCGTGTCGCGGACAGTGAAGAAACGTCCCTCGTACGAGAACGGCTCCGTCTGGGTCCACGCCTGGGTGATGATCTCCACCGCCTCCTCGAAGCGGTCGCGGTTTTCCT
>QHSB01000108.1 GCA_003220335.1 Candidatus Rokuibacteriota bacterium | reverse complement strand
CCGCGTAATCCTTGCGGAGCGGATGGCCCTCCCAGTCCTCGCCGAGGAGAATGCGCCGGTAGTCGGGATGCCCCTCGAACTGCACCCCGAACATGTCCCAGCACTCGCGCTCCATCCAGTCGGCGCCGCGCCACACGCCGGTGAGCGTCGGGCAGCGATCGGCGCCGGGGGCCAGGCGCGTGCGCATGAAGACGGCGACGCGCGCATCCAGGTTCTCGACGCGGCAGAGCACTTCGAAGCCCTGCTCCTTCCAGTCGACGGCGGTGAGAAAGCTGAAGTAGGCGCAGCCGAGGGTGGCGCGCGCGAAGCGCGCGGCCGGCTGCCACTGCTCGAGGGCGAGCGGCACGACGACGAGGGCGCCCTCCACGGTCGGCTCGACGCCGAACTGCTCGCGGAGACGCGCGGCGGCGTCGGACGCGGTCAGCGAGGTCACTTCGGCTCGACGGCCGCGGGAACGCGCTCGCCCGTCTTCTGAAACTGCGCCACCTGCTCCTGCAGCTTGAGCAGCCCGTACATCAGCGAGTCCGGCGTGGGCGGGCAGCCGGGCACGTAGACGTCCACCGGCACCACGCGATCCACGCCCTTCACCACGTGGTAGCCGTGCCGGAACGGGCCGCCCGAGTTGGCGCACGAGCCCATCGAGACGACCCACTTCGGATCGGGCATCTGGTCGTAGATGCGCTTGAGCATGGGCGCCATCTTGATGGTCACCGTGCCGGAGACGATCATGAGGTCCGAGTGGCGCGGCGAGGCCCACGGCACCATCCCGAAGCGCTCGACGTCGAAGCGCGACGCGAACGTCGCCATCATCTCGATGGCGCAGCACGCGAGCCCGAACGTCACCGGCCAGATCGACGACTTGCGCGCCCAATTGAAGATCTTGTCGGTCGACGTGGTCACGATCCAGCCGCCCGGCATGTGGTGGATGGCGTCGGCGATCGAGGCCAGCGCATTCGACGTCTTGTCGTCGTCGGCGCGGTGCTGCCGGTACTTCTCGAACTCCTGGAGGTCTTTGAACTCGGTCCACACCGGCGGCGGAATTTGCGGAACGGGCGGCTTCACTTCCACTCCAACACCCCCTCGCGGTAGGCGTACAACCAGCCCAGCGCGATGATCCCGACGAAGCCGGCCATGCCCCAGAAGGCGGGCAGGCCCAGCGGCTCGAGCACGAGCAGCCACGGCACGAGGAAGACGGCGAGGGCGTCGAACACGATGAAGACGAGGGCGACCAGGTAGAAGCCGACCGGGAAGCGGACCCAGGCGGGACCGATCGGCTCGGCGCCGCACTCGTAGTTCATCAGCTTGACGATGTCGGGCCGGCTCGGCCTCAGCAGCCACGCGACGGCGAGGGAGACCACTCCGAACGCGATGATGAGGACGCCGAAAACCGCCACCGGGACATACCCCGACACCCATCTCCTCCTTGGGAAAATCGCTCCGAAAGGCGAGTATATAGCAGGCGTGGTCGGACCGGAAGCCGAAGCCCCATTCCGGGCACGCCGCTGCGCAGCCGCCGGTGCGCAGCCGCCCCCCGAATGGGTGATCGAGCGGCGGCACGAGCGTTGCGTTGGGGGAGGACATGAGTCCAGGAGGCCATCTCGTCACGACCACCATCGCCTGCGCCGGCGCCGCGGTCCTCACCGGCTCGTGGGCGGCCACCGCCGCCGTCGCCGCCGGCGGGTTCTTCATCGACGTGGACCACGTCGCCGACTACGTGCTCATCGAGCGCGATCGCCGGCTCACGCCGGACGCGTTCCTGCGCCATTACCTGGAGGGCCGGACGCGCCGCAGCGTGCTCGTGCTGCACTCCTACGAGCTCCTCGCGCTCCTCGCTCTCGCCGCGTGGTGGAGCGGTGCCCTGTGGCTCTGGGCATACCTATGGGGCGCGACGCTGCACTTGGCACTCGACCTCACCTTCAACGGCGAGGTCACGCCGCGCTCGATCGTCGCCTTCTACAGCTTCGCCTACCGTCTCGCCCACCGCTTCGACGCCCGACGACTGCTCGGGCCGGTCGACTTCGAGCCGGCGCCGGCAGGATTCTGGGCGGCGTTCTTCGCGGGCGGGCGCGTCGCCGGCGTGCCGGCGAAGCCGCCGCTCGCGCGGACGTGGCCTCGCTCGAAGTCTTCGTGCTAGACTCGCGCTCGAAATGCGCGTCCTGGTCGTGGAAGACGAGACCGACCTGGGCGAGGTTTTCCGCGACTTCCTGAGCGAGCTCGGGCATCAGCCCGTGCTCGTGCGGAGCGCGGAGGCGGCCCTGGGCAAGCTGCAGTCCGAACGGCCTGACGCAATCATCCTCGACATCCACCTGCCCGGCATGAGCGGCCTCGACTTCATGCAGCTGCGCCCGGTGCGCGAGTCGGGCCTGCCGATCGTCGCGGTCTCCGGTGTCGCCACCGAGAGCCAGGCGCGCGAGTGCCTGCGCCTGGGCGCGCTCGATTTCGTCGGCAAGCCGGTGCCGCTCGAGCGCCTGCACGACGTGCTCATCTTTCTCGAGCCGCACGCGATCGACCGCACGCGCGAGGAGTCGACGCGCCGTGCCGAGCGCCGGCAGTCGCCGCGCACGCGCATCGAGGTGCCGGTGACGCTGCGCGAGTATCGCGGTGCGTCGTGGAGCGGCCGGTGTGTGGAGCTGTCCGCGACCGGCATGAAGGTCAAGACGGAGGCAACGCTCTCGGCGGGCCTGGCCATCAAGTGCTTGTTCACGCCGCCCGACGACGGGGCGCCCCTCGACATCATCTCGCTCGTGCTGCGCGTCGACCCCGACGGCGCCGCCCTCTCGTTCGTCAATCTGCCCGCCCACGAGGCCCGCCGGCTCGGGGAAATCGTCCGCCGCCTGACCCGCTGAGCGTTCACCCGAGTCGGTAAGCGCTTGGACATTCTCGCGACGCCCTTGCCCTGAGTACCCAGCCTGTCCATCCGCCGACAGCCTCGCCACGGCCGACAGCGCGAGTTCATCACGACTTGCGCCGAAAAGGTCTGGCAACGGAAATGCTAGTTTCCTCGGGTGCGTGGAGGCATCGATATGCGAATCTTCCGGTCCGAGATCGAGATGGCGCTGAAGATCATGGGGATCGCGGCGCTGATCAGCCTCATCCTGCTGCCCGTCGCCTGGGGATACGAGCAGCGCCAGCAGGCGCGCAACTGGCAGAACGTCGCGTGCGCCTATCGGATCAAGGAAGTGGCGCGGCAGACGCCGATGATCGCCACGCTGGAGTACCGACGCGACGCGTGTGTCGCGCTGGCCCGGCTTGGCCTCGATCTCGACCTGCCGCGCTAGAAGGTCGAAGGGGGCCTCGACGGCCCCCCTCCGAGCCGCCCCCCAGGATTGCGCGGGCAAAGCCCGCGCTCGAGCATCGAAGGGGGCCTCGACGGCCCCCTCCGAGCCGCCCCCAGGATTGCGCGGGCAAAGCCCGCGCTCGAGCGCCGCCCAAAATGGGCGACGCCTAGTTGACCGTCTTCCGCGTCACGAGCGTCCCCACGCCCTGGAGGTCACCGGCGGCCAGGCGTGCGCTCGCGTCGGCGGCCAGCGCCGCCGCGTGGGTCTCTCCCTCGGGCCCCTCGAGCACCAACGTGCGGAACCGCTCGGTGAGCGCTGTCGAGACGGCGAAGCCTGCGCCGCTCCGCCCCTCGGTCTCGGCGGCGCGCAGCGCGAGCGCAAGCCCGGTGTCGAACAGCGCCGTGAGCCGCCGGCGCACGTCGCCATAGCCCTTCACGAGCCGCGCGAGCTGCGCGAGCTCGCACGCCAGCGCCTCGTCCCGCGCCAGCGCGGTCGTGACGCCCTCGAGCCAGCGGTCGATGCGCCCGTGCTCGACGTGGGCGCGCCAGGACACCGGGCGCAGCACGCGCAGGCGGGCCAGGAACCACACGCGCAGGTACCCGCTCACCGTCGTCGTGCGCACGTGCTGGCCGAGCGTCGGCCGGCCGTGAGGCCAGCGACGCTCCGCCCAGCGCGCGAACGGCGCCACCAGGCGGTGCGGCAGGATCCCCCAGATCTCGTCCAGATCGGGCTTGAGGTAGTCGGTGACCTCGATGACGGCGTCGCCCGCGCGCGTCTCGCCGCGGATGCGCGCGAAGCGCGCGGCGCGCGTCTTGGCCTGCGCCACGCGGATCGCGTCCTCGTACATCATCCACGTCGCGAGATGGCGCGCGACG
>QHSB01000107.1 GCA_003220335.1 Candidatus Rokuibacteriota bacterium | reverse complement strand
CTGAGATGTGAGCGGACGACTCGGCGGCGAGATAGGCGATGGCGTCGGCGACGGCGTCGACCGGCACCCAGGTCTTCGGATCGACGGCGGGCATGGCCGCGCGGTTGGCCGGCGTGTCCATCGTGCTCGGCAGCACCGCGTTGACGGTGACGCCGCGGCCGCGTGTCTCGACGGCCAGCGCCTGCACGAAGGCGATCACGGCCGCCTTCGCCACCGTATAGGCGATGAAGCCGCCCGCGGGCGGCACGACCGCGCGCGAGGCGACGGCGACCACGCGTCCGCCGCCGGCGGCCAGCATGGCGGGCACGACGGCGCGGGCCGCGACGTAGGCGGTCGTGAGATTCAGCGTCAGCATCGAGTCCCAGAGCGTGCGGTCGGTGTGGGCCAGATCGCCCATCGCGAAGCCGCCGACGGCGCTGACGAGGACGTCGATCCGGCGATGGCGCGCCGTCAGCGACTCGGCCAGGCGCGCCATGGCCGCGTCGTCGGCCACGTCGCAGCGCTCGAGCACCAGCCGTGGGCGCGCGGCCCCCTGGACCGAGGCCTCCAGCCGCTCGCGCTCGTGCTCGACGATCCAGGGCACGCAGACGACCGCGCCCTCGCCGAGAAAGCGCCGGGTGATGGCCGTGCCCAGAGCCCCCGTGCCGCCGGTGACGAGGACGACGCGCTCCACGCGCTACTCCGCCGCCGCCGGGGCCAGCATGATGCTCGAGCGCTGGATCTCGTCGTAGCGCACCTTCGAGACGTCGAAGTCGTCGAGGTTCTCCTTGAGCTTCTTGAACGTCTGCTCGAACGAGGGCAGCGTCTTGCGCGCCTTGGTGAGCGGGGTGGTGCGCGCGAGCAGGTAGTTCTTCACGTACGGGTGGTTGATGCCGCGCTTCTTCACCTTCGCGACCACCGCGGCCAGCGTCTCGTCGGCGGCGCGCACCAGCGCCGCGCGCTCCTCGCGCTCCTCGAGACCCCGGCGCAGCGACGTCTTGAGGAACTTGTCGACGCGTCGCAGGATCGGCGCGAAGGCGCCGCCCGCGAAGCGCTTGTTCTGCTCGTAGAGCAGGCCGAGCGTGACCAGGTGCGCGGACTCGAACTGGAAGGCCCAGTCCTCCTCGGTGGAGGACGGCTGCTCGGTCTCGGCGCCGCGGTACATCCGGATGACCTCCAGCGACTTCTCCTTGAGGTTGTGCGCCTTCTCCGTGTTGAGGGCCAGCACCTGGAAGGCCACGTTGGGCTCCGCCACCAGGATGGCCGGCACGAAGTCCGCCTTCAGCTTGTCGAGGGCGACGCGCCGGTGGTTGCCGTTCGGCGTCCAGTACACGCCCGCGCGCGGCGAGACGACGACGATGGGGTCCACGAAGCGGTCGACGCGCTTGACCGCCTCCGTGAGGCGCTTGACGTGGGTGGGGGACACGTCGCGCTGGTACGGGCTCGCCTCCACCTTGGCGCGCGGCAGCAGGCAGAAGACCTGCCAGTGCTCGCCCACGGGCTCCTGGTAGATGGCCAGCACGTGGCCGCCGTCGCGGTCGACCTGCTCGGCCAGCGCGCGGGCGGTCTTGCTGGGCTCCTTGTCGGGATAGATGGTGAAGTCCGCCATGGCTCTGATCCTACGCCGTCGCGGGCGCCGCCGGCGTCGCGCCGCGCGGCCGGCGCAGCAGGTCGCGGAGGCTGCCGTAGATGCCCGAGGGCAGGAAGATGATGAAGACGATGAGGAGCAGCCCGTAGATCGTCTCGGCCATGCCCACGTACGAGACGCCGAACACCACGCGCAGCACCTCGGCCAGCGCGATCGTGAGCGCGGTGCCGACGGTGGGGCCGAGGAGCGCGTACATCCCGCCGAGCACGACCGCGAACACGATGCGCAGCGACACGCCGATGCCGGCCAGCGTGTCGGGGTTCACGTAGGCGATGTACTGCGCGTACGCGATGCCGCCGACGGCGGTGAGCACGGCCGAGAGCACCGTGATGCCGATCTTGAAACGCGTGACGTGGATGCCGACCGAGGCCGCCGCCGTCTCGTCCTCGCCGATCGCCTCCATCGCCGAGCGCGCCATCGAGCGGTCCAGCCGGTGCCAGACCCAGAGCCCGAGCGCCCACAGCACGAGCCCCGCGTAATAGAAGATGCGCTTGTCGGCGAACTGCACGGCCACGAGGCTGTCGACTCCCGCCGGGCGCACGGTCAGCCCCAGCGAGCCGCCCGTCCAGTCGCGCTCCGCGATGATGAGCAGGCGGATGACCTCGCCGACGGCGAGGGTGACGAGGCCGAAGTAGTGACCGATGACCGAGAAGCGCGAGCACGGGTAGGCGACCACGACGGCGAAGACGGCGGTGAGGGCCACGGCGACGAGGGTGCCGAGCCACGGCGTCAGCCCGAAGAAGTTCCAGAGCAGCGTCGTCGTGTAGGCGCCGAGCCCGAGGAAGGCGCCGTGACCGAGGGAGACGAGGCCGAAGCGGCCCATCAGCGACCACGCCCCGCCGATGAACGACCAGATGAAGATCTGGATCAGCACGTGCAGCACGTACTGGCGCATGCCGTGCATCGGCACGAACGGCACCGCCACCATGACCGCCAGCAGCACGCCCCCGATCAGACGACCCGCGCTCACGCGCGCCTCCCGAGGATGCCGCCGGGCCGGGCGAAGATCATGACGATGAAGAACACGAAGGCGATCACGTACCCCATCTCGGTCGACCACATCACGCCGCCGATCGAGATGACCTCGCTCATGATGAACGACGCGACGAAGGCGCCGACCATGTTGCCGAGCCCGCCCAGCACGCAGATCATGAACGTGAGCGGCCCGAAGGCGGCGCCGAAGAACGGGTGCACGGAGTACTGGATGATCAGCAGCGCCGCTGCCACCCCGGCCAGCGCGCCGCCCACGGCCGAGGTGACGATATAGATGGTGCGCGGGTTGGCGCCCATCAGCGCCATCGCGTCACGGTCCTGCGAGACGGCGCGGATGGCCGTGCCGACGTAGGTATGCCGCAGGAAGAGGTAGAGGCCCAGCGTCACCAGCAGGGCGACGGCGAAGGCGATCAGGCGCGCGAACGACAGGAACATGCCGCCGAGCTCGATCGTCGGCAGGGTCAGCCGTACCGAGCGGTGATCGGTCGTCCACAGGAAGGTCGCGAACGACTGGAGGAAGAAGAGGAGCCCGCCTGTCGCGAGCAGCTGGTTGACGGGGGCGCTGCCGAGGATCGGCGAGATGATCAGCACGTGCACGGCCACGCCGAGCAGCGCGCCGAGCGCCACGCTGGCGAGGCCGCCGATCCACATGGGCCAGCCGTAGACCTGCACGAGGAAGTACACCGCGTACATGCAGATCATCACGAGGTCCACGTAGGCGATCCACACGATGTCGATGACGCCGAAGATCAGGTTCAGACCCAGCGCGAGCAGCGCCAGCACGCCGCCCAGGAGCAGGCCGTTCACGGCGGCCTCGGCCAGGAAGATGGGATCGATCACAGCCCGACGTACGCCTTGCGCACGAAATCCTGCTCGGCCAGCGCCTCGGCGCGGCCCTCCATCTTCATGTGGCCCGCCTCCAGCAGGTACGCGCGGTCGACCAGCTTGAGCACCTGCCGGACGTTCTGCTCGACCACGAGGATCGTGTAGCCCTCCTCGCGCACGCGGCGGATCAGGTCGAACAGCCGCAGCACCATCACGGGCGCCAGCCCCATCGACGGCTCGTCCAGCAGCACGAGCTTGGGCCGCGACATGAGCGCGCGGCCCACGGCCAGCATCTGCTGCTCACCGCCCGACAGGCTGCCCGCGCGCTGGCGGCGCCGCTCCGACAGCACGGGGAACAGCGTGAAGACGCGCTCGAGGCTCTCCGCGTACCCCCGGCGCGCCGGCTTCAGATACGCGCCCATCTTCAGATTGTCGGCGACGGTGAGTGTCGGGAAGATCCGCCGGCCCTCGGGGACGTGGGCGATGCCGCGCGCCACGACCTCGTACGCGGGACGGCCGGTGAGGCGGGCACCCTCGAAGGACAGCTCGCCCTCGCGCGGCGCGATCATGCCGGAGATCACGCGCAGCAGCGTCGTCTTGCCGGCGCCGTTGGGGCCGACGACGGCGACGGCCTCGCCGGCGGCGACGTCGAGGCTGACGTCCCACAGCGCGGTGAACGCGCCGTAGCCTGCCGTCACGTGGCGCAGCGCGAGCATCAGGCGAGCACGACCTTCTCGCCGAGGTACGCCTCGATCACGCGCGGGTCCTCGGCCACCTCGCGCGGCTTGCCCTCCGCGATCTTGTCGCCGTGGTCGAGCACCACCACACGGTCTACCACGCGCATGAGCGTGGCCATGATGTGCTCGACCCAGACGATGGTGACGCCCAGCTCGCCGCGGATGCGGCGCAGCAGCTCGGCGGCGCCGGCCATCTCCGAGGAGTCGAGGCCGCCCAGGCTCTCGTCGGCCAGCAGCAGCGTCGGCGCCGTCGCCAGCGCCCGGGCCAGCTCGAGCTTCTTCAGGCCGCCCGCCCCCAGCGTCGTCGTGGTGGCGTCGTCGGTCGCCGGCAGCCCGACCAGCGCCAGGATCTCGCGCGCGCGGCGGCGCGCGGCGTTCTCGCCGAGCGGCGTCGTCGCGCCGAAGTGCGCGGCGACCGCCACGTTCTCGAGGATCGAGAGCTTGCGGAACGGCCGCGGGATCTGGAAGGTGCGCGCCAGCCCGCGATGGCAGATCGCGTCCGGCGTGCGGCCACCGATCTCCTCGCCGCGAAAGCGGACGGAGCCGGCCGTCGGCGCCAGCGCCCCCGCGATGCAGTTGAACGCCGTCGTCTTGCCCGAGCCGTTCGGTCCGATGAGACCGAGGATCTCGCCCTCGCGCACCTCGAACGAGATGCCGTTGAGCGCGGCGAAGCCGCCGAAGCGCTTGGTCAGGCCGGAGACGATCAGCACGGTGGGTGGGACACGCGGCCCGGGAGCCGACGCCCCCGGGCCGCGACGGGTCCTCGGCTCAGCGCGCGGCCCAGGGTGACGACGCCGGCAGCACCACCGGCGGGCTCCCCAGGCTCGCGATCACCGGAGGATAAACGTGCTTGAGCTCGCCGTCGACGACCTGGTAGACGGCGGCGATGGCGCGCATGTTCTGTCCGGCCATCGCGTGCTCGACGGGGTGGAACTTCACGCCGTAGCCCTGCATGGTGCCGCCCTCGGGGATGTCGGTCTCGCGCGCCGCCTTCGCGAGCGCCTCGGGACCGAAGCCGCCGTGTTTGCCGATAGCGCGCGGCAGCACGTCGTTGAGCAAGACCCACATGTTGTTGAAGCCCATCGACACGTGCGGCGCGACCTGCCCGGGCGGGATGGTGGGCTCGAAGGCCTTGTAGCGCCGCAGCATCTCCTGCGTGAGGTCGCCGAGGCCGGGCTTCAGCTTCTTGGGATCGATGAGCTGCGAGGCGGGCGGATCGACGGTGTGGAAGCCCTCCACCTCGTTGCCGAAGGTCTCCTTCAGCTTGGCGAGCTGGCTGTGGCCGGCGCCGTGCCCGACGTAGACCTTCACGCGCAGGCCCTGCTCCTTGGCCTGGCGCAGGAAGAGCGCGATGTCCGGGTTGTAGCCGGTGTGGAACAGCACGTCCGGCCGCTGCGAGCGCAGCTTGGTCACCAGCGAGGAGAGATCGGGCGCCTGGATCGAGTAGCCTTCCTTGAGCACGACCTGCATGCCCTGCTTCTTCGCCTCCGCCTCGTTGGCGGCGGCCACGCCCGCACCGTAGGGCCCGTCCTCGTAGATGATGCCGGCGCGCACGTCCTTGGCGGGCTTCTTCAGCTTGTCCTGCGCGTAGTGCGCGACGTAGGCCACGGAGTTCTCGCCGAAGGAGCCGCCGTTGGCCTGCGGCCGGAACGTGTATTGAAGGTGCCGGTCCTTGAGCACCGCGTCGGCGATGGCGGTGGTGATCCAGAGGAACTTCTTCTGCTTGTCGACCTTCTCCGCGAGCGGGACGGCGTGGGCGGAGGAGTAGATGCCCGCGAGGATGTCCACCTTCTCGACGTTGAGCAGCCGCTCGGCCTCGTTGATCGCGACCTCGGCCTTCGACTGGCCGTCGCCGTCGACCTGGACGATCTTGTACTTGCCGAGCACGCCGCCCTTCTCGTTGACGTAATCGATGATCATCTTCGCGCCGCGCCAGCAGTTGAGGGAGCCGGCGGCCGAGAAGGGACCGGAGTGGTCGTACAGGACACCGATCTTGATCGTCTGCCCCTGCGCGTCGGCGCGCGGAGCCCATGTGCTCGCCACGGCCACCGCCAGCACGAGTGCGGTGGCCAGAATCATCCGGGCTGACTTCATCGACGGTCCTCCTCGGAAAAAAGTGGTCCGGAGGGTATCACGCGCCGGTCCGGCAAGCGAGAACCACCCACTCGCGCCCCTGCCGTCCGCGCGCCGAGCGGAGCGGATAGAACGCGCGTTCGATCGTGAAGGCGGGGGCGAGGAGCCGGCGCACCTCCGCCGGCGACACGACGAAGGGCGGGCCCGGCGTCAGCGCGCGCAGCGGGAAGAAGCAGGCGAGGAGCCAGCCGCCACCGCGCAGCGTGCCCGCCAGCGAGCGCACGTACTCCGCGCGCCGCGCGGGATCGATCGCGCAGAAGCACGTGTACTCCCAGACGCCGTCGAAGGCGTTGGGCAGCTCACGGCCGAGCGTGAAGACGTCGCGGCCGTCGAAGGTGGCGGCCACGCCCTCGCGGGTCGCCAGCGCGCGCGCC
>QHSB01000106.1 GCA_003220335.1 Candidatus Rokuibacteriota bacterium | reverse complement strand
TCCGCAGGGCGCCCGTCGGCGCCGGCCCGTACAGGTTCGTCTCGTTCTCGGCGGGCGTCGAGCTGGTGCTGGAGGCCGTCGACGGCTACTGGCGCAAGACGCCGAGCGTGAAGCGCCTCGTGCTGCGCAGCATCCCCGACGAGTCCACGCGGGCGGCCGCGCTCAAGCGCGGCGAGGTGGACGTCGTCTACTTCCTCAATGGCCCCATCGCCGAGGACGTCCGGCGCACGCCGGGCCTCACGCTCAACGCAACGCGTACCAACGGCGTCTTCTGGCTCATGTTCCCCGAGCAGTGGACGCCCGGCTCGCCGTGGGCCGACCGCCGCGTGCGGCTGGCGGCGAGCCTCGCCATCGACCGCCAGGCGATCAACGAGGCGGAGTCGCTCGGCTTCTCCGGGCCGACGGGCAACATCGTGCCGCGCCACCAGGAGTTCGCGCTCGCGATCGATCCGCATCCGTATGATCCCAAGCGCGCGAAGGCGCTGCTGGCCGAGGCCGGCTACCCGAACGGCTTCGACGGCGGCGAGCTGGCCCCGTATCCGCCGTACAGCGGCATGGGCGAGGCGATCGCGAACTATCTGGTCGCGGTCGGCATCAAGGTCCGCGTGCGCACGATGGAGCGCGCGGCGCTGCTCTCGGCGTGGCGCGACCGGAAGATCCGCAGCCTCTTCATCGGCGCCACCGGCACCGCGGGCAACGCCTCCACGCGCATCGAGCCCTACGCCACCAGCAAGGGCACCGCGGCGTACGGCACCCTGCCCGAGGTGGAGACGCTCTTCGCGAGACAGCTGCAGGAGATGGACCGCAAGAAGCGCGAGGAGCTGCTGCACCAGATCCAGCGCATCCTGGCCGATCGCGTGATCTTCGCGCCGATCTGGGAGAACGGCTTCATCCGCGCCTTCGGGCCGCGCGTGGAGGAAGCGGGGCTCACGCTGATCCCCGCCTTCCCCTACTCCGCGCCGCTCGAAGACCTCCGGCTCAAGCCGTCTGCGCGCTGAGCGGCCTCACGCATCCCGCGGCTCCTTACGCAGAAACCGCCCGGAGCGCAGCTCCTCCAGCGTCTGCTCGATCTCGGCCCGCGTGTTCATGACGAACGGCCCGTAGCGCGCGATCGGCTCGTGCAGCGGCCGGGCGGCGGCCAGCAAGAAGCGACCGCCCTCGTCGCCGGCTTCGGCCTGCACGAGATCGCCCTCACCGAAGACGACGAGCGACGGCGCGTGCACGGTCCGGCGCTCGGCGCCGAACCGGACGGCGCCCGCATCGACGTAAGCGAACGCCGTATGGCCGCGCGGCACGACGTCGCGGAACGTGGTGCCGGGCCGGAGCACGACGTCGACGAACTTCGGCGCGACGGCCAGGCCGCCCACCGGCCCGGTGAGCCGGCCGCCCATCGACTCGCCCGCGATCACACGCACCTCGGCCCCCTCGTCGGTCGTCGCCGGCGGCAGGCCGTCCGCCTGGAGGTCGCGATACTTCGGACGGCTCATCTTGTCTCGCGCGGGCAGGTTGAGCCAGAGCTGCAGGCCGGCGATCCCCTCCGGCCGCACCTGCGGCATCTCCTCGTGCATGATCCCGCTGCCGGAGGTCATCCACTGGATGTCGCCGGCGCCGATCGCTCCCCGATGGCCCAGCGAATCGCCGTGCCGCACCTCGCCCTTCCGGACGAGCGTCACCGTCTCGATTCCACGATGCGGGTGGTACGGGAAGCCCGCCTCGTAGTCGGCCGGGCTCACCGACTCGAAATGGTCGAGGAGCAGGAACGGGTCGAGGTGATCGAGCCGACGGGTTCCGATGCTCCGGCGAAGGTGGACCCCCGCGCCTTCGACGACGGGCTCGGGCGTGATGACGGACGCGACCGGGCGCTCTGACTGGCTCATGGTCGACTCCTCCCTCGTGGGTGCCATTACTTTGATATCAAATGATTTGATGTAGGATAAGTGGCCGGGGATTCAGCCCCGGAGGGATGCGATGGGCACGCATTACAACGGGCGGGCGGCCGAGGTCCGGGCCCTCGACGCGTACATCAAGCTGGCGCGGGCCACGACCTCGGTGGGCGTCCGGCTGAGCCGACGACTGGCCGAGGCCGGGCTGACGCCGACGCAGCTCGGCGTCGTGGAAGCGCTCCTGCATCTCGGGCCGCTGGGCCAGCGCGTCCTGGGCGACAAGCTGCTGATGAGCGGCGGCAACATCACGACCGTCGTCGACAACCTCGAGCGCCGGGGCCTGGTGCGCCGCGAGCGACGCGGTGACGATCGCCGTCACGTGACGGTCCACCTCACCCCCGAGGGCCGCCGCCTGATCTCCCGCGTCTTCCCCGGCCACGTGGCCGCCATCGTCGAGGCGTTCTCCGCGCTCAGCGCGGCCGAGCAGGTGCAGCTCGGCCGGCTCGCGAAGAAGCTGGGCTTGAGCCTCAGCCGACCTGGTAGCGCTTGAGCGCGGCCTGATCGAAGGCCAGGCCGAGCCCCGGCTTGTCCGGCACAATCAGATGACCGTTCTCGAGCCTCGGCGTCTCCTCGTAGAGCCGCAGCGTCCACGGCATGTACTCCACGGTGAGCCCGTGGGGGATGGCCGCGATGAGGTGCACGTGCAGCTCGGGCACGAGGTGGCTCACCACCGGCAGGTTGAACGCCTCCGCCATCCCCGCGACCTTCATCCACTGCGTGATACCGCCGACGCGCAGGAGGTCGATCATCACGACGTCGATCGAGCGCGCCTCCAGCATGTGGCGGAAGGGCACGATGCCGTAGTGGTACTCGCCGGCGGCGATCGGGGTGACGAGGTTGTCGGCGATCCGCGCGAGTCCGGCGAAGTCGTCGTGCGCGGTCGGGTCCTCCAGCCAGAACAGGTGGTAGGGCTCGATGCGGCGTCCGACCTCGATCGCCTGGTTCACGCTCCAGAGCTGGTTGATGTCGCACATCAGGTCGACGTCGGGGCCGATCGCCTCGCGCATCACGCGCACGCGCTCGACCGAGGCGGCCACCGTCGGCTCGCTGCCGCACTGCATCTTCATCTGGCGAAACCCCATGTCGCGCAGGCGCGGCCCGGCCTTGGCCAGATAGTCGACCGGGTGCGGACGCATGAGCGCGCCGCTGGCGTAGGTGGGCACGCGCTCGCGCAGACCGCCGAGCAGCGCGGCCACCGAGCGGCCGAGCGCCTTGCCCTTGAGGTCCCAGCAGGCGATATCGATCGCCGAGAGGGCCAGCGTGAAGAGGCCGCCGGGGCCCGAGCCGCCGGCCGCCCGGCGCGCCTTGGCGGCGATGGCCTCCGTCTGCATCGGGTCGTCGCCGATCAGCAGCCCGGCCAGGCCATCCACGGCGGCCTTGAGCGCCGGGGTCAGGGCGCCGCCGAAGAAGGTGAGACCGATGCCGGTGAGGCCCTGGTCGGTGCCCAGCTCCAGCGTGACGAACTCGCGCGTGTCGGTGGGCGCCGGAAGCCCGACCACCAGCGGGTTGTCGGCGGGCGTTCGGAGGATACGCGTGGTGACGTGGGTGATCTTCATCTTCCGGCCTCCCGGGCGTATGCTACACCGCACGTCGCGAGGGAGGTCGGATGGCAGACTACCTGCTCACCGAGA
>QHSB01000105.1 GCA_003220335.1 Candidatus Rokuibacteriota bacterium | reverse complement strand
TCTCCTCGAGTCGCGCGCGCGGGAACAGGTCGGAACGACCGTACTTGAAGAGGATCAGCGCGAGATCGCGGTACCGTCCGAGGCGGCGCGGCTGAAGCGACGGCAGCGCCATGCGTCCCGGCGTCAGGCGGCGCGGCGGCGGCCCGACCGCGATTTGCCCGGCGCCTGTCGCGGGCCCGGCCTTGCGCGCGGCGCCGCACGCTTCACGCGCTGGGCCGCGTCGCGAACGACGTCGCTCGCGGCCTTCGCCGTCTCCTCCGTCGCCTGCGCCGCCCCGTCGCTCGTCGCGCGACCGGCCATCACGGCGCCCCTCGCGAAGCCCCTGGCGAATCCCTGGGTGAGGGCCATAGCCGCCTCGAAAGCACGGACGCCGGCGTCGATCGCGGTCTCTGTCACGGTTCTCGGATCGGGCAGCTTGATCGAAGGCTTGCGTCGATTCGCCATGGCGATCTCCTTCGCTTGTCGATTCAGCAACTGCGGTGCCAGCGAGTCCGTTTCGCGCGCGAGCCCCTTGCGCATGCGCGACGCAGTGTGGAATGCTCCCGGGACGGAGGTGGCTATGCTCAGGACGCGTATGCTCGCCGTCGGAACCGGAATCGTGATCGCCGCCTGGCTCGGAGCCTCGATGCCGCGCGCCGGCGCGCAGGCCCCCGAGCGCCTGGGCAAGGTCAATTTCCCGACCTCGTGCAGCCCGGCGCTTCAGGCGCAGTTCGAGCGCGCCGTCGCGCTGGAGCACTCGTTCTGGTTCGGCGAGGCGATCAAGGGATTCAACGCCGTCGCGCAGGCCGACCCATCGTGCGGCATCGCGCACTGGGGCGCCGCCGTGGCGTGGCTCGGTAACCCGCTGGCCGGGCCGCCGGTCGCGCGCGGGTTAAGCGAGGGCTCGGCCGCCGTCGCGCGCGCCAAGGCCGCCGGCGCCAAGACCCAGCGCGAGCAGGACTACATCGCGGCCATCGAGACCTTCTACACGGACGCGGAGAAGGTCGACCACAAGACGCGCGCGGTCGCCTACGAGAAGGCGATGGAGGCGCTCGCGCAGAAGTATCCGAGCGACCTCGAGGCGTCGATCTTCTACGCGCTGGCATTGAACGCGACGCTGAACCCGAACGACAAGACCTACGCCAAACAGCTCAAGGCGGCCTCGATCCTCGAAAAGGTCTTCGCCGTCCAGCCCGACCATCCGGGCGTCGCGCACTACCTGATCCACTCCTACGACTTCCCGCCCATCGCCCAGAAGGGGCTGCCCGCCGCGCGTCGCTACGCGTCCCTCGCGCCCTCGGCGCCGCACGCGCAGCACATGCCCTCGCACATCTTCACGCGATTGGGTTACTGGCAGGATTCCATCAACAGCAACCGCGTCTCCGCGGAGGTGGCCAAGGCCGAGCTGAAGCAGACCGACCTGGAGGCCGGCTCCTACAACGCCCTGCACGCGATGGATTACATCACCTACGCCGCCCTGCAGCTGGGCAAGGACAAAGAGGCGCGGGCTCTCGTCGACGAGATCCGCGGCCTCAACAAGGTCGACGCCGAGCAGTTCGCGGCGGCCTTTGCGTTTGCGGCCATCCCCGCGCGCTACGCGCTCGAGCGCCGGGCGTGGGCCGAGGCCTCGGAGCTGCCGCTGCATCCGCAGAGCCTCTCGTGGGGCAAGTTCGCGCAGGCCGAGTCGATCAACGCGTTCGCGCGCGGGCTCGGCGCCGCGCGCGGCGGCAACGTCCCCGCCGCGAGGAAAGAAGTCGCGCGACTCGAATCCCTCGCCTACGCGCTCACGACCGCGAAGAGCGCGTACTGGGCCGAGCAGAGCGAGATCCAGAAGCTCGCGGTGAACGCGTGGATCGCGCGCGCCGAGGGCAAGAACGACGAGGCGCTGGCGCTGATGCGCCAGGCCGCCGATCGCGAGGACGCCACCGAGAAGCATCCGGTCACCCCGGGCGCCATTCAGCCCGGGCGCGAGATGCTGGCCGAGCTGCTGCTCGACACGGGCCAGCCGACCAAGGCGCTGGCCGAGTTCGAGGCCTCGCAGAAGACGGATCCCAATCGCCTGCACGGCCTGGCCGGCGCCGCGCGCGCCGCCGAGGCCTCCGGCGACAAGACCAAGGCGAAGCTCTATTACACGAGGCTGATCGAGCTGACGAAGACGGCGGACAGCGAGCGCCCGGAGATCACGAAGGCCAAGGCGTTCGTCGCCTCGAACTGAGCGGAGCATGGCGACACTGCTGATGCTGCCGCCGCAGGAGGCGAAGACGCGCGAGTGGGCGGCGCGCGTGAAGTCCGGCGTCCCCGGCCTCGAGGTCATCGTCGCCGAGGACGCGCCGGCGGCGCGTGCCGCCATCGCCCGTGCCGACTGCGCGTTCGGTACGCTGCCGCCCGATCTGCTCGCGCAGGCGACGCGGCTCTCCTGGCTGCAGGCCCCGCAGGCCGCCCCGCCCGCCGGCTATTACTATCCGGCGCTCGTCCAGCACCCCGTCGTCGTCACCAACTTCCGCGAGATCTACAACGACCATATCGCCGCGCACATCATGGCGTTCGTCCTCGCCTTCGCGCGCGACCTCCACCGCTATCTGCCGCAGCAGGCGCGTCGCGAGTGGAAGCCGGCGCCGCTCGACACGGGCGTGGTGCACTTGCCCGAGGCGACGGCGCTGATCGTGGGCGTGGGCGGCATCGGCGCCGAGGCGGCGCGGCTGGCGGCGGCGTTCGGCATGAAGGTGCTCGGCGTCGACGCGCGCCGGAAGGACACGCCGCCGGGCGTGGCCGAGCTGCACCCGCCCGAGGCGCTCGACACCCTGCTGCCACGCGCCGACTTCGTCATCCTCACCGTGCCGCACACGCCGGCCACCGAGGGCTTCATGAACCGCGCGCGCTTTTCGCGGATGAAGCGCAGCGCGTTCTTCATCAACATCGGGCGCGGCAAGACGACGCGGCTCGACGATCTCGTCGCCGCGCTGCGCGCGGGCGAGATCGCGGGGGCCGGGCTCGACGTGTTCGAGCAGGAGCCGCTGCCCGCCGAGCATCCGCTGTGGACCACACCCGGCGTGCTAATCACGCCGCACACGGCCGGCTTCGGCCCCTACCTCGACGAGCGGCGCCTGCAGATCCTGCTCGACAACTGCCGCCGCTTCACCGCCGGCCAGCCGCTCCGCAACGTCGTCGACAAGTCGTCCTGGTTCTAGGCGCCCCAAGGGTTCGACCTCGAGCTCGGTGCTGACGCGGCTCATCGAGCGCTGACGCCCGCTCGGAGGTGTCCCATCCGCACTCGATCAACGCTTCGCCCGATAAACGACCGCTGAGCTTCGTCAACTCTTCGATCGTGCTTCTCGTACTCGATCAAGGTGATGGCGAGCCGGTCACCTGAAGACACTTCGAAGACAGCCCGGCTCGCCATCGATTCCGTCAGGGCTTGACGACGTCGACGCCGATCAGCACCACCTTGCTGCCGCCGCGGTTCTCCGCCCAGTGCTCGACGTCGCGCGATTCCGTGATGACGCCGCCGGGGCCCACCGTCTTCTCGTAGCCACCCTGCCGCAGCTCGGTCAGGCTGCCCTGCATCACGTAGGCGAAGGCCGGCCGCTGCTTGTGGCTGTGAAATCCCGCGATGCCGCCGGGCTCGAACGTGATCGTGCGCAGCCGCAGTTGGTAGCCGGGCATGTCGGGCGCGAGGTCGATGGTGCTCTCGACCTTGGCGTCGAGGCCTTTGTTGTCCATGGGCGGGCTCTGCTGTCCCACCGCCGAGCCGAGTTCGAAGCCGACGCCGAGCGCGACGATACCCACGAGCGCGACGAGCCAGCACGATCTCTTCATGACGGCCTCCTTGGCGAGCAGTGTGCGAGGCCGATACTAGGACGCTGCACCTGATTGCACAACATGCGCTGGCGTCATTTTTGCGATGACTAGCCGCGGAGGTGTCTCAGACATGTCGACGATCCTGCTGGTCATCGTGATTCTTCTGCTGGTCGGGGCGCTACCGACCTGGCCGTACAGCAGCGGCTGGGGCTACTACCCGAGCAGCGGACTGGGTCTGGTCCT
>QHSB01000104.1:1494-6857 GCA_003220335.1 Candidatus Rokuibacteriota bacterium | reverse complement strand
GCTCCGCGAGGCGGCCCTCGCCGACGCCGAGGCGATCGACCGGCGCCTCGCCGCCGGCGAGGATCCGGGCCGGATCGAAGATCAACGCCGACAGGCCGCCCGCGACGCGCGACGCCACCGCCGTCGCCCGCCTGCGCGCGGCCGGCGCCGTGCTGGTCAACCCGCGCGACACCTCGCGCATGGCCGGTGGCTCCTCCGGCGGCTCGGCGGCGGCGGTGGCCGGCGGCCTCGTGCCGCTCGCGCTCGGCACCGACACGAACGGCTCGATCCGCGTGCCGGCCGCGCTCTGCGGCGTGTTCGGACTCAAGCCGATGTTCGGGCGCGTCTCGCGCGCGGGCGTGGTGCCGCTGGCGTGGTCGTTCGATCACGTCGGACCGCTCGCGCGCGACGTGGCCGGCCTCGCCGCCGCGTTCGCCGCGATGGCCGGCCCCGACCCGCGCGATCCCGCGTGCTCGACGCAGCCGCCGGCGCGCGGCTCGGATGCGCTCACCCGCGGCATCGACGGCCTGCGCATCGCGGTCGCCGGCGGACACTTCGCGCGACTCGCCGCCGACGAGGCGCTCGCGGCGGTCGCGCGCGTGGCCGCTGCACTGGGCGCGCGCCACGAAGTCAGCTTGCCCGAGGCGCACCGCGCTCGCGCGGCCGCGCAGGTGATCACCGCCGCGGAAGCCGGCGCCTACCACCTCGAGTCGCTGCGAACGCGTGCGGCCGACTTCGACCCGATGACGCGCGACCGCCTGCTGGCCCCCACCCTCCTGCCCGCGACCGCCTACGTGCGCGCGCAGCGCTTCCGCGCGTGGTGGTACCGCGCGCGCGTCGCCGAGGCCTTCCGCGAGGTGGACGTGCTGCTGGCGCCGACGACGCCGTGGCCGGCGCCGGCGATTGGCGCGCCGTGGACGACCCGGATCGGCGGCACGGAGGTCCTGACGCGAGGCCATTCTGGGCGTCTACACCCAGCCCCTGTCGTTCATTGGCCTGCCGGTGATCTCGGTGCCGATCGTGGCACCCGGCACGGGGGTCCCCGCCCACTCTTTCTGAGACTTGAGTTCCCCCCGGTGTGCAATGCCTTACAGCCGACGCCGCAGCGGCTTCCCCCCCACCCCGACCGACTTTCCTGTTTTCACCCCCGGTTGCACCGCGTGACAGAGCCCTGGCTGAGGTTTGCTTCTGGCACCGGGCTTGTACAAGTGAACGGCACGGCCACGACTGTGAATCCCGGCACCATGAAGAGGAGATCCGTGATTTTCGATCTGGTACCCCAAGCGGTAGCCATCCAGGCCGCCGAGACGCCCGACGCGATCGCCGTCACGGATGCAACGGAGACCCTGACATACCGCGAGCTTGCCTGCCGCGCCGGCCGGCTGGCCGATGCCCTGCGCGCCTTCGAGGTGGGCCCTGACATGGTCGTGGCGATCTGCCTCGAGCGCTCGGCGGCGTTCGTGGTCGCCGCACTCGGCGTGCTCCAGGCCGGTGCGGCGTATCTGCCAATCGATCCGGCCGCGCCGCCGGATCGATTGGAATTCATGCTCGAGGACGCGGCGCCACGCGTCACCGTCACGGAATCCCGCCTCGCGACCCGCCTGCCGTACGGTGCCTGGCCACGGCTCGACGTCCACGAGGTGACGGCCGGGCCGGGGCAGCCGGCGGCGCGTCACGACGTCGTCAAGCCGGAGCACCTCGCGTACGTGATCTACACATCGGGCTCGACTGGTCGACCGAAGGGCGTCGAGATCACCCATGGCAGCCTCGCCAATCTGGTCACGTGGCACCGCCGCGCCTTCGGCGTGACCGCCGACGATCGCGCGCCGCTCTACGCCAGCCCGGCCTTCGACGCCGCGGTGTGGGAGATCTGGCCGTACCTCGTCTCGGGCGCGAGCCTGCACCTGCCGCCCGACGCGGCGCGCACGGATCCCGAGGCGCTGCGCGACTGGCTCGTGGCGCACTCGATCACGATCGGCTTCGTGCCGACGCCCATCGCCGAGCGGTTGATGGCCCTGCCGTGGCCGATGTGGACGCCGCTGCGCACGCTGCTGACCGGCGCCGACACGCTGCACCGCTATCCGCCCGACGGGCTGCCCTTCACGCTCATCAACAACTACGGCCCCACGGAATGCACCGTGGTCACCACGTCGGGCCCCGTCGAGCCCGAGCCGTTCGGCGAGACCCTACCGACCATCGGCCGCCCGATCGACAACGTCGACGTGCTGGTGCTCGACGACACACTCTCGCCCGTGCCGCCCGGCGCGGCCGGCGAGCTCTATATCGGCGGCGCCGGGCTGGCGCGCGGCTACCGCGGCCGTCCCGATCTCACGGCCGAGCGCTTCGTGGCACACCCCGACGACCCCGGCGCCCGCCTGTACCGGACGGGCGACCGCGTGCGGCTGTTCGGCGACGGACGCGTGGCGTTCCTCGGCCGCGTCGACGATCAGGTAAAGATCCGCGGCTATCGCGTGGAGCCCGACGAGATCGCCGCCGCGCTCGGCGCCCAGGCCGGCGTCCAGGCGTGCGCGGTCGTCGCGCGTGAAGACGACGGCGGCGAGCGCCGCCTGGTCGCCTACGTCGTGGCGGCGGCCGGCGCGGCGCTCGGCCGCGAAGCGCTGGCGGCGGCGCTGCGACGCAGCCTGCCCGATTACATGGTGCCGGCGACCTTCGTGGCCCTGCCCACGCTGCCCCTGACAACCAACGGCAAGGTCGACCGCGCGGCCCTGCCCGCGCCCGACGCGAGCAACATGCTGCGCGACGGCGAGGTGGTGGCGCCGCGCAGCGAGGTCGAGACCGAGCTGGCGGCCATCCTGTCGACGCTGCTCGGCGTCGAGGAGGTCAGCGTGCAGGACAACTTCTTCCTCCTGGGCGGCCACTCGCTGCTCGGCACGCAGCTGATCGTGCGCGTGCGCGAGGTGTTCGGCGTCGAGCTGTCGCTGCGCACCCTCTTCGACGCACCCACCATCGCCGACCTCGCGACCGAGATCGAGCGCGCGCGGCTGGCGGAGGCGGCGTGAGCGCGGTGGCCGCGCGCGGTGTCGATCCCAGCCTGAGCCTCTACCGGCTGCTCGATCCCGAGGTCCTCGCGAACCCCTATCCGCTCTTCCACCGCCTGCGGAGCGAGGATCCGGTGCACTGGGATCCGTTCCTGCACGCGTGGGTCGTCACCCGCTACGCCGACGTCGTCACGGTGCTCTACAAGTTCTCCGCCGACCGCACGCCGTCGCCCGAGCAGCTCGCGGCCATGGGGCTGGAGGCGCTGACGCCGATCGCGCGCGTGATGGTCAAGCAGATGCTGTTCCTCGACGCGCCGGCGCACACGCGGCTGCGCGGCCTGGCCTCGTACGCGTTCACCCCACGGCGCGTGGCCATCCTGCGCGAGCACATCCAGGAGATCACCACCCGCCTGCTCGACGAGGCCGCCGCGCGCGGACGCCTGGACGTCATCGCCGACCTCGGCGCCCCGCTGCCCGCGATCGTGACCGCCGAGATGCTCGGCGTCCCGACCGAGGACCACGAGCAGCTCAAGAACTGGTCGGCCGACTTCGCCGAGGTGCTCGGCAACTTCCAGCACAACCCCGACCGCGCCGCGCGGATGCTGCGCGCGACGGAGGGCATGGCCGAGTACTTCCGCGAGCGCATCCGCGAGCAGAAGCGCCAGCCGCGCGAGGGCCTCATCAACGCGCTGCTGACGGCCGAGATCGACGGCGACCGCCTCACCGAGGAGGAGGTCGTCGCCAACTGCATCATCACGATGGTCGGCGGCCAGGAGACGACGACGAACCTCATCGGCAACGGCGTGCTGACGCTCCTGCGCCATCCCGCCGAGCTGGCGCGCCTGCGCGCGGACCTCTCGCTCATCCCCTCGGCCGTGGAGGAGTTGCTGCGCTTCGAGCCCCCGAGCCAGCACACCGCGCGCATGGCGCCCGACGACGTCGAGCTGGGTGGCCGGCGGATCAAGAAGCGCCAGGCGGTGATCGCCGTGATGGCCGCCGGCAACCGTGACCCCGAGCGCTTCCCCGAGCCCGACCGCCTGGACCTCGGCCGCGCCGACAACCGCCACCTGTCGTTCGGCTGGGGCGCGCACTTCTGCTTCGGCGCGCCGCTGGCGCGCATCGAGGGGCAGGTGGCGCTCGCGGCGCTCGTCAAGCGGTTCGAGCGCATCGAGCTCGAGCCCGGGCCGCTCGTCTGGCGGCAGAACCTCGGCTTGCGCGGGCTCGAGGCGCTGCCCGTGACCCTCGGAGGCGCCCCGTAGTGGGACCCGCCTCCGGCAGCGCGCGCCGCGACGACGGCGTGCGCGTCGGCCGCGCGTCCGGCGACCGGACGCCGTCCACCGCGCTCGCCGGCATTCCCCGCCGTGCCAATCGCGCGACGGCGCCGCTGTCCTTCGCCCAGCAGCAGATCTGGCTGCACGCGCAGCTCGCGCCGGACGTCCCGCTCTACAACGTGCCGTTCACGATCCGCTACCGCGGCGCGCTGGAGCCGGCCCCACTGGCGCGCGCGCTGTCCGAGCTGATCGCGCGCCACGAGGCGTGGCGCACCGTCTTCGCGATCGAGGACGGGCGTGCCGTGCAGCGGGTGCTGCCGTCGAGCGCGGTGGACGTGCCGTTCACCGACCTGCGCCATCTTCCGGTCGACGCGCGCGAGCCCGAGGCGGTGCGCCTGGCCACCGAGGACGCGCGGCGGCCCTTCGACGTGGGGCGCGGCCCGCTGGTGCGCGCGCGGCTGGTGCGCCTGGCCGACGACGACTCGCGGCTCTACCTGACGCTGCACCACGTGATCTTCGACGGCTACTCGCTCTACCAGATCGTCGTGCCCGAGTTGGCCGCGCTCTACGCGGCCGCGGTGGCCGGCACGCGCACCTCGCTGGCCGAGCTGCCGATCCAGTACGCCGACTGGGCCGCGTGGCAGCGTGCCGAGGTCGAGCGCGGCGCCTACGCGCGCCAGCTCGAGCACTGGACCAAGTGGCTCGCCGACGTGCCGCCGGCCGACCTGCCCAGCGACCGGCCGCGGCCGCCCGTGCTGTCCTACCGTGGCGCGATGCACACCTTCACGCTGCCGCAGGGACTCGGGCCCGCGCTGTCGACGCTGAGCGCGCGCGAGCGCGGCACGCTCTACATGACGCTGTTCGCCACCTACCTGGTCCTCGTGCATCGCTACACGGGCAAGGACGACCTCGTCGTCGGCTCGGTGAGCGCCGGCCGCAAGCGCCCCGAGGTCGCGCGGCTGCTCGGCTTCTTCGCCAACCCGCTCGCGCTGCGCGTGGACTGCTCCGGCGATCCGAGCTTCGTGGAGCTGCTGCGCCGCGTCCGCGACGTGGCGCTGGAGGCGATGTCCAACGACGACCTGCCGTTCGAGCACGTGGTGGCCGCGCTGCAGCC
>QHSB01000104.1:0-1284 GCA_003220335.1 Candidatus Rokuibacteriota bacterium | reverse complement strand
CGAAGGCGCCCGACGCGTATCCCGATCCCGCCACCGTGCACGGCGTCTTCGAGGCGCAGGCCGCCCGCACGCCGGACGCCGTCGCCCTGCTCGACGACGCGACCCGGCTGACCTACGCCGAGCTGGACGCCCGCGCCAGCGCACTGGCGCGGCGCCTCCGCGCGCTGGGCGTGAAGCGTGACGTCGTGGTGGGCCTCCACGCCGGACGCTCACCGGCGATGGTGGCCGCGATGCTCGGCGTGCTCAAAGCGGGCGGCGCCTACCTGCCCCTCGATCCCACGCAGCCCGTCGGCCGGCTCGCGTTCATGGCCGAGGACGCGGGCTGCCGCGTCGTGGCGGCCGACCGCGGCGTGCCGCCCGTGGAGTTCCGCGGCGTCGCCCACACGGTGTGGCTCGACGAGATCAGGCCCGGAGCGCGCGAGCCCGGCGCCGACGTGGATCCCGACGCGCTCGCGTACGTCATGTACACCTCGGGCTCGACGGGCCGTCCCAAGGGCGTCGCGGTCCGGCACCGGGGCATCCTGCGGCTGGTGTTCGGTCAGTCGTACGCGCGCTTCGGCCCGGAGGAGACGTTCCTGCACCTGGCCGCCACCACCTTCGACGCCGCGACGTTCGAGGTGTGGGGGGCGCTCCTGCACGGCGCGCGCTGCGTCGTGCTCCCGGGCGGCGTGCCGACGCCGGCCGCCGTGCGCGAGGCCGTCCGCGCGCACGGCGTGACCACGCTGCTCATGACCACCGCGTTCTTCAACGCGATCGTCGACGAGGCGCCCGACGCGCTGAAGGGCGTGCGCCGGGTGATCGTCGGCGGCGAGGCGATGTCGCCCGCGCACGTCGCGCGCGCGGCCGCCCTGATGCCCGAGGCGCGCTTCGTCAACGGTTACGGCCCGACGGAATCGACGACGTTCGCGGCCTGTCACGTGCTGACGTTCCCGCTCGAACGGGACACGACGTCGGTGCCGATCGGACGGCCGATCGCGGGCACGGAGACCTACGTCCTCGACGCGCACGGCCAGCCGGTGCCCGTCGGCGTGCCGGGCGAGCTCCACATCGGCGGCGCCGGGCTGGCGCGCGGCTACTGGAATCGCCCGGAGCTGACGGCCGAGCGCTTCGTGCCGCACCCGTTCGATCCCACGCCCGGCGCGCGCCTCTACCGCAGCGGCGACCTCGCGCGCTGGCGTCCCGACGGCACCCTCGAGTATCTCGGGCGGCTCGACGCGCAGGTGAAGATCCGCGGTGTGCGCGTGGAGCCCGCCGAGGTGGAGGCGGTGCTGAGCACGCATCCGT
>QHSB01000103.1 GCA_003220335.1 Candidatus Rokuibacteriota bacterium | reverse complement strand
AGCGCTCACGGATCGCAGGCGGCATGCGCTCAGGCGGTGCGCTCTTCCAGGCAAAGCCGAGCGCGGCCGCCAGCGACTCGCCTTCCGCCATCTCGACCACGCCGTTCCAGTCCAGCGAATCGGTGGGAACGGGCGGCGCCTCGTGGCGGGCGAGCGCGCGCATGCCATCGATGAGCCAGCGGGTCTCGGCGCTCATCGCGTCGCCAGCCTCCAGCGCGCTAGTCGAGAACCTCTTCGGCCGTGCGGACACCGGCCGAGACCGGCGGCCGCAACATCGACGCCGGGATGACGGCCGAGCCGGCGACCTGGGCCGCGACGAGCGCATGCTCGCAGTTCGCCGGGGAGGGGCCGTACAGGTCGCCCGTCTCGACGAGCGCCTGCCCGGGGCAGCGCGTGCAGAAGGGCGAGGCGGCACACGACGAGCAGGTATGCAGGTCCCTGATGCGGATCGAGCGGACGCGCAGCATGGCGGGCGAGCGATGCCAGATCTCCGCGAACGGCTCGTCCCGCACGTTCCCGCACGCGATGGGCATGGCCACGCACGGCATGACATCGCCGTACGCGCTGATGTAACACGCGTTGTGAGAGGCGCCGCACGGGACGTCATCGAGATCGGAACGCTTCCAGTCCGGTCCCGACGCCGCCGGCGCCGGCTTGCCGCACTGAGGGTTCAGCGCGGGATCCTGCAGCGCCTCTCGGAGCTCTTTCCGGGTGATTCTCAGCGCGATGGGCGAGCGGTCGCCGTCGTTCTTGGCCGTGATCATCGGATCGAATCCGCACAGGACCCCGAGGCGCTCGGCGAGAGCGAGCAGCTGTTTGTACTGCCCCACGTTCTGCTTCATGAGCGGACAGTTCAGCTTGACGGTCACGCCGGCCTCTTTCAGCATGGCCGCGCCCTCGAGCGAGCGTACGAGGGAGCCGGGGATCTTCGTGACCCAGTCGTGGACGGCGGGGTCGGCGCTGTAGACGCTGATATCGACCTGGCGCACGGCCAGCGTCCGCAGCCGCGCCGCCTTCGCCGGCGTGATCAGCAGCGCGTTGGATTTCAGGCGCACGTCGAAGTGCCGTTGCCGCGCATGCTCGAGCAGCTCGAACAGGTCTTTCCTGAGGAAGACCTCGCCGCCGCTGAACGTGAGGTAGAGGGTGCCGGCCCTGGCCACGTCGTCCAGCAGTGCCTTGAGCTCGTTCGTCGTCAGCTCGGGCCGCTGCTCGACCACCCGGTAGCAATGAATGCAGCGCTCGTTGCAGCGCATGGTGAGGTCGATGTGGACGGAGAGCGGGATGTGGAGCGCCACGCTCTTCTGGAAAAGCCGTTCGATGAGATCCGGCATCGAGCTTCGGTCAGGACGTCTTTTTGTTCGTGTTGCAGGCGCCGCCCTGGGCGGGGAGTTTCCCGCACGCCAGCGCCGTGGTCTCGAACACCTGCTGGCTCAGGATCTCGGGGGGCTCGTATTTCCGCTTGCCCTTCGCATCCTGACGCGAGTCCCGCTGCTGCTCACTCGGGTGTGTCATGTCGCCTCCTGCGCTCCGTTTCGAGGGGTCTCCGACACGATCACGAGGCTCCGCTCACGGAGCTTCTCGATGAAGCCGGTGGCGTCGCGCTCGGCCTGCGCTCGGTCGACGTCGAACTCCTCGCAGATGCGGCCGACGACCGCACTCAACGGTGTCGTGCCGTCCGCCGCTTCCCAGATCAACGTCCCCACGGCGTTCAGCGTGTTGAGCGAGCTGTTCTCGGGGAGGAGGATCACGGCCTCTCCGTCGTAGACGCGCCAGGCCACGTCGGGATTCCGGGCCAGATAACGCTCAGGCACGGTCGATGACCTCCCAGAAGCCGGCGTCCAGCCGGAACGAGAGGTCGAAGCTCGGGCCCGCGTCGACGAGGTCGGCCGCGATGCCGAACACGCGCGCCGTCAGATCCGCGTCTCGGGCGAAGAACAGGATGTTCGGCAGGAGCCGCTCGAGCGCCTGCCTGGGCCTGAGACCTTCGACGGCGTGCCGACTGCCGTGGTGGAGGAAGTACATCGCGTGCAACGAGGCCGTGTGGTCCTGCCCCGCCCGGGCGAGCTCGCCCCAGAACGGCGTGCCGTAACAGGAGGCGCGCCGCTCGGTGGTGCGCACGATGGACAGCTCATCGCTCAACAGCGTCGCATCCGGGGACAGCTGCGCAATGGTGGTCTTGCCGCTGCCCGAGGGGCCGCAGAAGAGAAACGCGCGCCCGTGGCGGATCAGGCTCGCCGCGTGAACGACGAGGCCGTGAACATCGACCAGGGCCAGGGAATAGACGATCCTCAAGAAACTGTCGATCGAGAACTCGTTCGGCGTGGGCAGGCTCACCGTCCCGCGGCGCTCTCCGAGATCCACCGTCCCCGCGAGGTCACCGCGTGTGACGTGGAAGCGAGCCGGCCGAGCATCGCGCCTGACCACGACATCGTCGCTGAGGGACCGCGTTGGCGCGGTGTCCATCTCGATTCGCCAGCCGGAAGTTCCCGCCGGCGTCGCCGCCGACAGAAAGCCCTTGTACCGCTCACGGACGATCCCGGCGACCTCGGGATCCTGCGTGAAGATCCCGGCCTGGAGGCCGGCGATCTCGAGGCTCAGCTCATCCATGCAGGGCGGCTCGCGCGCTGCGCCCGACGTGGATGGCGAGCGCAAAGAGCAGCGGCAGGCGACGAGAGAGGGAAGCGACTGCGCGATTGCGCCAGCGCGCGATGCGGGAATCGAGCCGCCTGAGGCTGCCGTGCCTCTCGATCGCGACCACCTTGCCGAGAAGCTGCGGCGGATCGATGACGTCGACGCACGCGAGAGCGTCGCCTTTGGCCAGGAACCGATCTCGCGCGCGGTCGATCACGCGGTGCACGAAGAGCCGTCCCGGCGACGCCTCGTAACACACCACGTCGCCGACGCCAATCTCCGTCCGGGCGGACGGCACGACGAGCGCCACGTCACCGTCCCGCAGGAACGGCAGCATGCTTCCGCCGCGGGTCTTGATGCGGAGGGGGTGACCGCGGCGCAACACCTGGACGGCAAGCTCGTCCGCGCGACGCATCCTGGGGGGGATGATCGCATACGGGAGGGCCGTCGCAAAGGCGATACTGGCGTACCGCGGTTATCGGATCAGCGGTTGATGAGGAAGGGGGCGGTCGTGGCCGGAGTTGGGGCGTTGTCGAGATACACGTTGACGCCCCACGTCCCGAGCAGCGTGTGCTCGGTGATCCAGGTGCCGGCCACGGGGAGGACGGTCTCCACGAGCGCCCCGCCGCGCCGGCTGCTTCGCCCTCGCGACGAGTCCTCGATGACGGCCGCGAATTGCTGGTAGGTCGAGCCGTCGGGAGCGATGAGCTCCATTTTTTGAACGTGTCCTGGGCCGGGCACGTTCCACCAGACTCGAATCCGTAGATCGCGCAGCACTCCGACGGAGAAGTCGTCCCGCGGCATGGCCGCACCGCCGAAGCTCACACCGATGAACTCGATGGCGACGAGCGGCTCTGATCCCGCCGCCCCGGACGAGGACGCGGACGGGATGGCCGCGGTGCTCGGATTGCCTCCGGGCATTCCTGGCGCGCCAGCAACGACCCCAGGCTGAGTTGTTCGAGCCTGCGGCCACGGTGCCTCGAACCGCGCCGATCCCCTGGCGACCGCCGGTGGCGTGTATCCGACGGGTTCGGCACCGGCATCGGCGGCCGGAGCATCGATCTGTCTCGGTGGACGATGGACAATCCGTGGCGACTCCATCGCGGGCCCCCCGCTCAAATCGGCGATCTGCGCGCGCGCGATCGCCGATTGGGGAATATGACGGCGGAAGGCTTGCTCCACGGGCGNAGGCCATCACACACATCCAGATCGGCGCCGGATACTTCATGGCAACCCACTGGAGAGCGGGATCTTGAACACGCGCCCGGCGCTCGTGCCGACAAACAGCTCAGTGCCGGTCTCGGTGCTCAGCGCGCCGAGCGTCGCGGTGCCGTCCAGCGCCGCGGAGGCGGGATACTGCTTCATATCAGCGCCCGTGCCCGGATTCAGCTGATGGATCTTGAAGTCGGTCGACGACCCGACGTAGAGATAATCCAGCGGTATGGGCGTCCCTGACGCGCCGACCTGCACCTTGCCGCCCGCCGGCCAGCCAGAGCATCCGGTGCCGTCCGACTGCTTGACGCACCACACGTTGCCGTCAGTGGTGGCGAAATAGAGCGTGCCGCCACCCGAATCCCACACGAATCCCCGGACCGCAAAGGCACCCAGGGACACGCTCCATTTGACCGCGTTCGTGGGCCACCCGGCCACGGTCGCGGGCGTGACATCGATGGCGTAGAGGCATGACGACGACGGACTCACGCAGAGCGTGCCGGCGCCCGAACTGGCCACGTAGAGGGTGTTGCCGATCAGGGTGGGCGACGAGTCGACTGCCCCCATGTTGCTGAGGGATCCCAGGAGGCTCCCGTTCAGACTGTTGAGGACCCAGAGGGTCGGCTGACTGCCCGCGCCCGGGCCAGACGTCACAAAAAGCCGGTTGTTGTCGTAGTCCACCCAGGGCTGCCCCGCGATGTAATCCATCGCATTGCTCGCCGTGTTGCAGGGCAGATCATTGAACGTCCAGGGCATGGTTCCGTCCGTGACGTTGATCGCGAAGACCTTGTTGCTCGTCTGCGCCGTGTTGTTCGCACCAGTACACCCGGCAGCGCCCGTGTTGCGGCTGCCCGCGAAGATCACGTCGCCCGAGAACTGCGCCTTGAATGCGGCGTTGGAGTATTGCCACAGCTGGGCGGAGACCGCCGCCTGGATCCCGTTGGCTTTCGCGCTGAGATTTCCCGTCCAGTTCTGCGTCCCGCTGGCCGAGTCGAGGGAATACACGTATCCGCTTTGATCGCCACCGAACAGCCCGCCCCAGCTCCCGGACTGTTCGAGCCCGAGCGAGGTGGTGGGTTCGGGATCGACATAGCGACGCACGATCACGTCGTCGATCCACCAGTTGCCTCCGGTGATGTTCTTGTTGAAGCCGACGTTGCCCGCGACGATCTGGCTGCCGACGTCGGTGTTGCCGCTCGCCGGATTGATCTGGACGCCATCTTTGAACACGCGCGTGTAGCTCGACGTCCCGTTGTTGTAGATCGCGGTGCCGATCCGCGTCCACGTGTTCACCGCGGGTGAGCTGGTCGACGCGCTGATCGTGGTCGTCGTTCCCGCGACCGTCTTCGAGATGTCCCAGCCGGTGGCGTTGATCAGATTCGTCTCGTAGCGGTCGACGGTGCTCGTCGTCGTCTCGCCGACCCGACGCACCTGCTGGGCGATATCGTTCGAGGCGGTTTGGTCCACCCGCCACCAGGAGTCGACGTAGATGTTCGCTTCATTCAACACCGGCGATGCGTCCAGGAAGGCGAGGGAGGCGGTTTGCGCCGGATGATTTGCCGCACGGTTTCCGCCGGCAGAATGATTCATCCCGGAGGCGTTCGCCCAGAGTGTGCCCGACGCGGGCAACGTCGTCCACTTGCTCAGCGTGCCCGACTCGAAGTCGTCGAAGAACAGAAAGATGCTGGTCGGGTCGGCCAGCGCCGAGGTGACGGAGGCATCGCCGTAGTACAGGATGTAGTTGTCGTCGATGCTGTTCGCGGCAACGGCCGCCTGGGTCTTGAACCAGATCTTCGTCGAGCTCGTGTTCCAGGACGAGCCGGGGTCGAGCACACGATCGAGCTCCTGAAGGGTGTTGCCGCTGGTGACGTAATAGACGCGCACGTCGTTGCCATCGGCTCTCGATTTGCTCGTCGGCGTCGCGCTCACCAGGCTGGCGTGGTCGAAGGTCAGGGAGGCGGAGTACCCCGCCGGTGTCCCGGCGCTGCCGGTGGTGACCGCGATGGTGCGGTGGTAGGCGTAGTTGGTCGCGGTGGCGTTATACAGCGCGCCCACCTGTCCAGCGGTGAGCGCGCGGTTGTAGATCCGAACTTCATCCACCAGGCCCGGGAAAAATCCCGACGTACTCGTCGGCATACTGCCGATGCGGACTTCGCCGGTCGACGTCGTAGCGCCTTTCGTGCCGCCCCACGCCGCGGTCGCGACGACAACGCCGTCGCCGTACATCGTCATGCCGTTGGCGTCGACCACCATCGCCGCGTGGTGCCAGAGGCCATCTCCCGAGACGTAGAAGTTCGGACCGACCTGAGCGACGTTCGATATGCCGTTGGCGTAATACACACCCCACAGCCGACTCGGGGTGGTGGCGTTTCCACCGGTGGCGTACAGGTCCCACCCATCCACCGAGCCACTGGCGCGCTTGCTCACGATGCCTGTGGACTGGGTCCCGGGGGTCGGCATCTTGAACCAGGCGGTGACGGTAATCGGGTAGGCGTTGAACGCCGCGTTGTGGGCGATGCTCACGCAGTTCCCCGTGCCGTTGAGCGACAGCGCGCCGCCAACCCTGCCCGACGACGTCCACGTCGGCGTCCCGCTGCTCGCGGGGGCGGCCGTGCACCCCGTCGGCGACAACGTCCCGGTGCGAGCATTGCCCGAAGAATCGGCCGCGCTGGTCCCGGCGCCGTCGTCCAGCTTCCAGTAGCCGACCAGGCCGGAGGTGAAGTCGGCTGTGCTCGCCGGCAACCACGTGAGCCAGCCCTGGACGGCTCCGGTCGTGGGGACCGCCTTCCAGCTCGGCATGCCGGTGGCCGTGTCGAGCCCGATGATCCGGTTGCCGTTGGAGGAGGTGTAGATGGAGCCATTGCCCGCGATGCCGGCGTTGAGGATCGACCCCGCGGGCGTCGCCTGCGTGTAGACCCAGTTGCCGGCCGGGCTGGCCTGCGGTGTCGTACTCACCGAAAGGCCCGCCGAGTAGCATTCGAGAGTGCTCTTCGAGAAGACCTTGTAGTAATACGCGGTCCCGTTGGTGAGACCGCCGTCGTTCATGCTGCTCTCGGAGGCCGAGGCGGTCGTGTACACGACCGTCGAGCCGCTGCCGCCCCACGGCTGGTCGCCGCGCACGTAGTAGATGCCGTTCGTCGGCGTCTCGCTGGGCGCCGAGCCGGCTTTGCGCAGAATGAGGACCCCGTTCGTGCCCGCCCAGTGCACCGTCACCTTGGTGGAGCTCGCCGTTGCCGCCAGGTACGTCACGTCGTTCACCGTGCCGCATGCGGTGGCGTTCGGCTGCGCGACCGCGAACCACATGTA
>QHSB01000102.1:4856-7243 GCA_003220335.1 Candidatus Rokuibacteriota bacterium | reverse complement strand
GGCCATCGAGGCCGGCACGATCGAACGGGCCATACGCTCGAGCACCTCGGCGGCAGACGCTCGTCCGGCCGCCGCGTTCGGCAGGAGCCGGAGCGCCACCCGTGAGCCGGTCACCTCGTCATCGGCCAGCGACACGGTCCCGAAGGGCCCGGTGCCCAGCTCCGCGACGATGCGATAGCGGCCGTTGACGCGTGGTCCGCCCGGCAGCCCCTCGGCGGCGGCGGTGGACAACGCCATCACACGTTCGGGGATCGCTCGGACATCGTCACTCACGCAGCATCTCGCGAATCGCGTCCATGACGGGATTGACCTCGGACGACTTCTTCGGAGAGACGGCTCTCGCCGTTGCCTTGAGATACTTGCGCACGCAATCGTACTGTTCCCAGCCCTTCAGCGGAACGTCGAGATCGACGGCCTTCCACTTCTGGTGACCGTTCTTCTTGAGCCAATCGAGGTTGCCGGACACGAGCTGCGCGAACGTGCCGACGGCCTCGCAATCGTTGCGGCGATAGTCGAACGAGACGAGGACGGCCTTGACCGCGACGGTGTCGACGGCCTCGGGCTGCCACGCGTACGTCTTCGCGGGAATCGCGGCGCGCGGATAGAACTCGGCGATGTCCTTGTTCGTGATGGGGACGAGACGGAGGTCATCGCCGGCGGCGACGCCCTCGTTGAGCAGCCGGACGGGATAGCCGGCGACGAAGAACATGGCGTCGATCCGGCCGGCCTTCAGCTCGCCGAGGGCCTCATCGGTATCGATGGGGACCATCTCCCGGGGCGCGACCTCCGAGACCTTGAACAGGAGCCGGGTGGTGAGGTACGTGCCGCTACCCTCGCGGCCGATCGCCACCCGCTTGTTCGCCAGGTCGTCGAAGGAGGCGATCCCGCCGCGGGCGAGCAGGTGGATCTCCTCGTTGTACAGCGGGAAGACCATCTTGATCTTCTTGGCGATCCGCTGCAGGGTCGGGTCGGATTGCACCTTCGCGACGAAGGCGAGGACGTCCGACTGCACGATGCCCACCTGCACCCCGGGCCGCTGGTAGACGGCATAGATGTTTTCCACCGATCCCTTGGAGTTGTGCACGGTGACCGTGACGCCGTTCGGCTTGCCGAGCGCCTGGAGATTGAGGCCGAATTGATAGTACGTGCCCTTGTCGCTGCCCGTGATGACGCCGATGTCCGCGGCCCGCGCGCGAACGGGGCCGATGACGGCTGACAAGACGACGACGCAGATGAATAGCGATCGCAGCATTGGAATCACCTCCATGAAGGCCGGGGCAGGGAAGAGTGGCCGCCTGATCGGGCGCGCCGGGAGAACCGCTAGAACAGGAAGCCGAAGATGTCCGCGAACCAGCTCTTCGGCTGTTTCTTCCTCGTCGCGTGCTGCCCGGATGCCCCCGGGGAATTCGCCGTCGTTCTGAACGTCGTGCTGCTCGAGACGGCGAGGTTGCCCGCGAAGTCGCGCGAGCGCACGCGGGCATAGTAGAGCGTATTGGCGGCCAGCCCGCTCAGGGTCTGCACGTGCGCGGTCACCAGCCCCGCCTGCAGCGACGTGGTGCTCCCATAGGCGGGCGTCGGGCCGTAGTCCACCTGCGTGTCGCTCGGCTCGTTCGTCGTCCAGGTGACGGTGGCGCTACTCGTGGTGGTCCCGATCACCGCGAGCGCGGAGATCACCGGCGGCGTGGTGTCGGCCGCGGCGCCGAAGTTGGTGTACAGCTCCATCGCCTCCGCCGCGCTCAAGGCCCGACCGTAAATCCGCACGTCGTCCACCAGCCCCGGGAAGAACTCCAGCGAGGAGGCGTTCGGATAGCGACCGATCTGCAGCGGCTGGGTCGTCGACGGCGCTCCGGGACTGCCGCTCCAGCCGAGACTGCTCCGCGAGACGCCGTCCACGTACAGGCGCGCTCCCGAGGCGTCCACCACGTAGGCGATCTGGTGCCACTGATTGTCGTTGAACCCGGCCGTCCGGAGCGGACACCCGCTGACGTCGTCGATTCCGTTCGTAGCGTCGCGATAGAAGGACGCGCAGAGGTTGCCGCCGCTGAGGTACACCGCGTATCCGTCCGCGGACCCGGCCACCGACTTGGACAGGATGCCGGTCAGCCCGGTGGTGGCTGCGGTCTTGATCCAGAGCGCTACGGTCAGCGGATAGGCGTTGAGCGCGCTCGTGTGGCCGACCTGGACGTAGGCGCCGACACCATCGAAGGACAGCGCCTGACCGAGGCGGCCCGTCGTCCAGGCGGGTCCGTTGAGCAGGGTGCCGGCGTTGCCGCCGCTGGACGCATCCGCCGCAATGGTGCCGCTGCCGTCATCGAGACGCCAGTAGCCGACCAGACCGGCGTTGACGGTCGACCCGGGAGTGATGCCGAACCCGATGGACCCGGAGG
>QHSB01000102.1:0-4845 GCA_003220335.1 Candidatus Rokuibacteriota bacterium | reverse complement strand
GAGCCGCTCACGAAGCCGCTGCCGTTCACCAGGAGTGTCAGCGGTCCGGTCCCGGCCGTGGCGCCCGTCGGGGTCAGTCCGGTGAGTCCGGGCGCGGGATTGTTGACCGTGAAGGTCTGTGCCGCCGAGGTTCCGCCGCCGGGCGTCGGCGTCACCACCGTCACCTGCGGGGTCCCGGCTGCCGCCACGTCCGCGGCCGCGATGGCGGCCGTCAGCTGCGTGGCGCTCACGAAGGTCGTCGTCCGCGCCGTTCCGTTCCAGCGCACCGTGGAGCCGCTCACGAAGCTGGTGCCGGTCACCGTGAGCGTGAGGGCCGCGTTGCCGGCCGACGTGCTCGTCGGCGACAGCGTGGAGAGCGTCGGTGAAGGATTGTTGACGCTGAACGTCTGCGCGGCCGAGGTCCCGCCGCCCGGCGCCGGCGTGACCACCGTGACCGACGCCGTCGCCGCGGTCGCGAGGTCCGAGGCCGGGATGGCCGCCGTGAGCTGCGTGGCGCTCACGAAGGTCGTCGTGCGCGCGGCCCCGTTCCAGCGCACGCCCGAGGCGCTCACGAAGTTGCTGCCATTCACGGTGAGCGTGAACGCGGCACCGCCCACACTGGCGCTCGAGGGCGAGAGCGACGTGAGCGACGGCGCCGGGGTGGTGATCGTGAACGTCTGGGCGCCGGATGTCCCACCCAGCACGCCCGGCATCGTCACCGTCACCTGGGCGCTGCCGGCCGCGGCGATATCGGAGGCCGGGATCGCCGCCGTCACCTGCGTCGGGCTCACGAGGGTCGTCGTCCGCGCGGCGCCGTTCCAGCGCACGCTCGCCCCGATGTCGTACCCGGTGCCCGTCAGCGTGAGCGTGAACCCCGCGCCGCCCACGGCCACGCTGGAGGGCGATAGCGCCGTGAGCGTCGGTCCGCCGGCGCTGACCGGGAAGGTCACCGCCGCCGACGTCCCGCCGCCGGGCCCCGGGGTCGTGACCGTGACGTTCACAATGGCGGCGGCCAGCAGATCCGTGGACGGGATCGCCGCCGTGAGCTGGGTGGCGCTCACGAACGTCGTCGGCCGCGCGGCCCCGTTCCACTGCACGGTGCTGCCGCTCACGAAGCCGGTGCCGGTCACCGTGAGCGTGAACGCTGCGCTCCTGATCAGCGCGCTGTTGGGATTGAGGCCCGTCAGCGTGGGCGCTGGATTGTTCACGGTGAGCGTCTGCGCGGCGGAGGTGCCGCCGCCGGGCGCGGGCGTCAGGACCGTCACGTTGGCGGTGCCGGCCGCGGCGATGTCAGCCGCGGTGATCGCCGCCGTCAGCTGGATGGTGCTCACGAAGGTGGTCGTGCGCGCGGCGCCGTTCCACTGCACCGTCGTCGAGCCGTTCACGAACCCGGTGCCGTTGACCGTGAGCGTGAAGGCCGCGCCACCCACCGTCGCGCTGGTCGGCACGAGCGCTGTGATCGTCGGGATGGGGTTGTTGACCGGGAACGTCTGCGCGGCGGAGGTGCCGCCGCCGGGCGTCGGCGTAAACACGGTCACCTGCGGCGTGGCCGCGGTCGCAATGTCCGCGGCCGTGATCGCCGCCGTCAGCTGGGTGGCGCTCACGAGAGTGGTCGTGCGCGTGGTCCCGTTCCAGCGCACCGTCGAGCCGCTCAGGAAGTTGGCGCCGTTCACGGTCAAGGTGAACGCGAGTCCGCCCGCGAACGCGCTGCCGGGCGCCAGCCCGCTAAGCGTGGGCGCCGGGTTGTTGATCGAGAACGCCCGCGCGACGGAGGTTCCACCACCGGGCGGGGGGGTCACGACGGTGACCGGGGCGGTGCCGGCGGCGGCGATGTCGGCGGCGGTGATGGCGGCCGTGAGCTGGGTGGCGCTCACGAAGGTCGTGGTGCGTGCCGCACCATTCCACTGCACCGCGGAGCCGCTCATGAACCCGGTGCCGTTCACCGTGAGGGTGAAATCGGCGCCGCCGAAGAGCGTGCTCGACGGCGACAGCGACGAGATCGTCGGCACCGCGTTGTTGATCGCCAACGTCTGCGCGGCGGAGGTGCCGCCGCCCGGCGTCGAGGTCACCACCGTGACCGAGGCCGTTCCGGTCGTGGCGATGTCGGCGGCGGTGATCGCGGCCGTGAGCTGGATGGCGCTCACGAACGTCGTCGTGCGGGCGGCGCCGTTCCACTGCACGGTGCTTCCGCTCACGAAGCCGCTGCCGTTGACCGTGAGCGTGAAGGCCGCACCGCCGGCCGTCGCGCTCGTCGGCGACACCGACGTCAGCGTCGGCGCCGGGTTGTTCAGCGAAAACGCCTGCGCGGCGGCGGTGCCGCCGCCGGGCGTCGGTGTCACGACCGTCACGTTGGCGGTGCCGGCGGCGGCGATGTCGGCGGCGGTGATCGCCGCCGTCAGCTGGATGGGGCTCACGAAGGTGGTCGTGCGCGTCGCGCCGTTCCAGCGAACCGTCGAGCCGTTCACGAACCCGGTGCCGTCGACTGTGAGCGTGAAGGCCGCGCCACCCACCGTCGCGCTGGTCGGCACGAGCGCTGTGATCGTCGGGATGGGGTTGTTGACCGGGAACGTCTGCGCGGCGGAGGTGCCGCCGCCGGGCGTCGGCGTGAACACGGTCACCTGCGGCGTGGCCGCGGTCGCAATGTCCGCGGCCGTGATCGCCGCCGTCAGCTGGGTCGCGCTCACGAAGGTGGTCGTGCGCGTGCTGCCGTTCCAGCGCACCGTCGAGCCGCTCAGTAAGTTGGCGCCGTTCACGGTCAGGGTGAACGCGAGTCCGCCCGCGAACGCGCTGCCGGGCGACAGGCTGCTGAGGGTGGGCGCCGGGTTGTTGACCGAGAAGGTCTGCGCGGCGGAGGTGCCGCCACCCGGCGCCGGCGTCACCACGGTGACCGAGGCGGTACCGGTCGCCGCGAGGTCCGCCGCCGGAATCGCCGCCGCGAGCTGCGTGGCGCTCACGAAGGTCGTCGTCCGCGCGGCCCCGTTCCACTGGACAGTCGCGCCGTTCACGAAGCCGCTGCCGGTCAGCGTGAGCGTGAAGCCCGTTCCGCCCACGATGGCGCTCGACGGCGACAGCGTCGTGAGCGTCGGCGCCGGGTTGTTGATCGTGAAGGTCTGCGCGGCCGAGGTGCCGCCGCCCGGCGCCGGCGTCACGACCGTCACCGACGCGGTGCCCGTGGCCGCGACGTCCGCGGCCGGAATCGCCGCCGTCAGCCTGGTGGCGCTCACGAAGGTCGTCGTGCGCGCGGCGCCGTTCCACTGCACGGTGCTGCCGGACACGTAGTTGCTACCGTTCACCGTCAGCGTCAAGGCGGCGCCGCCCGCGGTGGCGGTCGCCGGCGACAGCGACGTGAGCACCGGCGCGGGGTTGGTGCCGACGAGACCGGTTCCGGTCACGCCGCGAGAAATGCTTCCGCCGCCGGCCGTGAACGTGACGTTGGTGGCGGTCAGGACGGCCGTGAGCGGTGTGAACCGCACCGTCACGGTGGCCGTCGCGCCGGCACCGACAAGGTTGAACGAGCCACCCGAGACTACAGTGAAGGGAGCGGACGTGGTCACGGTGCCGGACACCGTTCCACCGTCGGTGTTCTGTACGGTAAACGTCTGATCGGCGACGCTGCCGATGTTCACGGTGCCGAAGTCGACGGCGCCGGTCGGGCTCACGGCGAAATCGATTCTCGGGACAGCACTGGCGACGGTCGAGCAGGCGCTCTCGCTACCCGCCGCGTCCACGGCCGTGACGGCCGCGAAGTACAGCGTGCCGGTCGTGAGTCCCGTGAGCGTAGCGGTCACCGTCTGACCAGGGCTGGGGTTTGCGGTCGGCGATGCGACGGAAATGAACGTCGAGCCGAGGCACGGGGAATTCGTGGTTCCGTAGTAGACCTTGTACGAGGCGAGATCCGTCAGCGCGGTTCCATCGGCGTTCGTGGTGGGCGCTGTCCACTGCGTCGTCCGGCGTCGTGGCGACGCCCAGGACCCATGCGCTCGTCGTGTTGTCGGTGTCCCAGGAGCCAGGGGCACTGCTGTGGAGCTGCAGGCGGGTGATGGTGCGGCCGCCGCTCGCCGACAACGTCACCGTGAAGGTGCCGTCGAGGGCGCCGTCGGCGCCCAGTCCGAGATTGCCTGCCTGGACGCGGTCGCGCAGCTTGCCGTCGTAGCTCAGGGTGAGCGACGGAGGGGCGGGCGTGGCCGCCGCGATCGTGGTGGCGGAGGCAGTGGTGCCGTCGGAGAAGACGGCAGTGACGGTGAGCGTGGTGCCGGGCACGAACTCGATGTTCGCAAAATCGGCGGCGAAGAGGCGGAAGGAGCCGCCGTCGGCGACGGCGAAGTTGACGGCGATGGTGGCGGGGTCGTTCAGGATCACGCCGTCAAGCGTGCTGGCCACACCGAGGAGCCAAGCGCTCGTGGCGGCATCGGTGTCCCAGGTGCCGGGGGCACTGCTGTGCAGCTGCAGGCGGGTGATGGTGCGGCCGCCGGACGCCGACAACGTGACCGTGAAGGTGCCGTCGAGGGCGCCGTCGACGCCCAGCCCGAGACTGCCGGGGCCGACGCGGTCGCGCAGCTTGCCGTCGTAGCTCAGGGTGAGCGACGGAGGGGCGGCCGTGGCCGCCGCGATCGTTGTGGCGGAGGCAGTGGCGCCGTCGGAGAAGACGGCCGTGACGGTGAGCGTGGTGCCCGGCACGAACTCGAGATCGGCCCAATCGGCGGCGAACAAGCGAAAGGTGCCGCCGTCGAAGACACGAAAATTTACGGCCATGGTCGCGGGGTCGTTCAGGAGCGCTTTGTCCAGCGTCGTGGCGACGCCCAGGACCCATGCGCTGGTCGTACTGTCGGTGTCCCAGGTGCCGGGCGCGCTGCTCTGCAGTCGCAG
>QHSB01000101.1 GCA_003220335.1 Candidatus Rokuibacteriota bacterium | reverse complement strand
AACGGCCCGACCCACGTGCTGGTCACCGTCGGCTCGCCCGACGAGGTCGCGAAACTGGCGCCCGACCTCGCCGCGCTCGCGCGCGCGACGCCGGCCGGCGTGTCGTGCTTCGCCGGCAGCGGCCTGCGGTGGAAGACGCGCATGTTCGCGCCGGGCCACGGCATCAACGAGGACCCGGCGACGGGCTCGGCGGCGGGACCGCTGGCCTGCCACCTCGTGCGCCACGGGCTGATCCAGCCCGGCGAGGAGATCGAGATCACGCAGGGCGTGGAGATCGGGCGCCCGAGCACCCTCTTCGCCCGCGCCGGCGGCACGCGCGAGCGCATCGCGAGCGTGGAGGTCGGCGGCCGCGCGGTGACGGTCGCGCGCGGCGAATTCCGTCTGCCTTGACCGGCTCGCCGGCTTTCTCTAAGCTCGGCCCACCTCGTCGCACCTGAGAATCCGGAGGTGTCCGTCATGAAGCTCAAGGATCGTGTGGCGCTCGTCACCGGCGGCGGCTCGGGCATCGGCCGCGCCATCTGCGAGCGCTTTGCGGAAGAAGGCGCGCGCGTCGTGGTGAATGACGTCCGGCAGGAGACGGCCGAAGCCACGGCCAAGGCCCTGGGCGCCGGCGCCCGCGCGATCGCCGCCGACGTCGCCGACAGCAAGGCGGTCGCCGCGATGTTCGCGATCGTCGAGCGCGAGCACGGGCGCCTGGACGTCCTGGTCAACAACGCGGGCGTCGCCATGGGCCCGGGCGACGATCGCGCGGCGCTGATGCGCAAGGGTGAAGCGCGCATCATGGAGACGGTGACCGGCCAGGGCGTGCAGACGCAGTGGGACGTCACGCAGAATATGACCGACGAGGCATGGCACCACGTGATCGGCGTGCACCTGCACGGGACCTTCTACTGCACGCGCGAGGCGCTCAAGCTGATGAGCCGCCAGAATTCCGGCGCCATCGTGAACCTCTCCAGCGTGGCCGCCCTCATGGGCCTGGACACCGTGCCGCACTACAGCGCGGCCAAGGGCGGCATCCTCGCCCTCACGCGCGCCGTCGCGCGGGAGGTGGCGTCGCGCGGCATCCGCGTCAACGCCATTTGCCCCGGCTACATCGACACGCCGATGACCGCGCCGATCTCGGAGCTGTCGCGCAAGGCGCTCCTGAGCCGCACGCCGATGGGCCGCGTCGGCGAGCCGCGCGAGATCGCGGCCACCGCCCTGTTCCTGGCCTCCGACGAGTCGTCGTTCACCACCGGGCAGTGGCTGTCGCCGAACGGCGGCCTCTTCATCGGCTGATGGCGCCGGCGCGGCGCGAGCTGTCGGTCCGCGGCACCCCCGTCCACATGCTCAGCGACGGCGCGGGAGCGCCGCTGTTGTTCCTGCACGGCGCGGGCGGCGGCGGGCGGTGGCTGGAATTCCAGGAGCGGCTGGCGAAGGCCTACACCGTCCTCTCGCCGAGCCATCCCGGTCACGGGGGTTCGCCGGCGGCCGAGTGGATCGAGCACATCTCGGACCTGGCGTTCCACTATCTCGACCTGCTCGACGAGGCGCGCCTCCCGCGCGTGCACGTGGTCGGTGCCTCGTTCGGCGGCTGGATCGCCGCCGAGCTCGCGACGATGGCTTCGCACCGCCTCACGTCGCTGACGCTGATCGATCCCGTCGGCATCAAGGTCGATGGCTGGATCTATCCGTTTCTGTTCGGCATGGACATCCCCGAGGTCGTCGCGACGGTCTTTCACAATCCGATGGCGGCGCTGGCGCTCGCACCCCCTGATCAGTCTCCCGACACGCTGGCGCTCCAGTACCGGCAGGGCGCGGCGCTGGCGCGTGTCGCGTGGAATCCGTACCTTTACGATCCGCTGCTGCGCCGGCGGCTGGCGCGCGTCACCGCGCCGACCCTGCTCTGCTGGGGCGCGCACGATCGTCTCGCCCCGCTCGAGCCCTGCGGCAACACGTGGGCGAAGGAGATTCCCGGGGCGCGGTTGCGCGTGTTCGCCGAATCCGGTCACGTGCCGCATCTGGAGGAGCCGCAGGCGGTGGCCGAGGCGGTGCTCGACTTCTGCCGCTCGACGAGGGACGCGCGATGAAGTTCTACTACTTTCACCTGATGCCGTACGTCATGGAGCACGACGAGCCGTCGTCGTGGGTCACGCTGTCCAACCGCTTCTACGATCCCAAGCAAGGCCAGACGCTCTACAACCAGTACCTCGACCAGCTGGAGTATGCGGAGGCGCTGGGCTGGGACGGCCTCTGCGTGAACGAGCACCACCAGAACTGCTACGGCACGATGCCGAGCCCCAACGTGATGGCGGCCATGCTCGTGCGGCGCACATCGCGCGCGAAGATCGCGATCCTCGGCAACGGGCTGCCGCTGCGCGAGAACCCGCTGCGCATCGCCGAGGAGATCGCCATGCTCGACGTGGCCTCGGGCGGCCGGGTGATCTCCGGCTTCGTGCGCGGCATCAGTGCCGAGTACTTCTCGACGGGCGCCAACCCCACGCACTCGCGCGAGCGGTTCTACGAGGCGGCCGAGCTGATCCTGCGCGCGTGGACGGAGCCGGGACCCTTTCCGTTCGACGGCAAGTACTACCGCTATCACTACGTGAACCCGTGGCCGCGGCCGATCCAGCAGCCGCACCCGCCCGTGTGGTGCCCGTCGCAGGGCAGCAGCGAGACAGTGGAGTGGGCGTCCAAGCGCCGCTTCCCCTACCTGATGGTGTTCACGCCGATCAAGCGCATCGCGCAGATCTACGCCGAGTACCGCGAGGCGTGCCAGCGCCACGGCTACACGGCCAGCCGATACCAGCTCACCGTCAACGTGCCGATCGTGGTCGCCGAGAACGACGCCAAGGCCGCGGAGATCGCCAAGAAGAACACGATGTGGGTCTTCAACACGGGCCTGCGCATGAAGCCGCCCTTCTGGCGGCCGCCGGGCTACATGACGGAAGCCTCGCTGCGCCGGATACTCCAGAGCCCGCCGCCGCTGCCGAGCGACCTCACCTTCGAGCAGGCCGACCGCGAGGGCTACATCGTCTACGGCAGCCCCGCCACCGTGCGCGACAAGCTGAAGATCTTCTCCGACGAGCTCAAGGCCGGCATCGTCTGCTCCGGCATGAACGGCGGCAGCCACGAGGCGACGCTGGAGATGATGCAGCTGTTCGCGGAAGAGGTGATGCCCGACTTCCGCGAGGACGCCGCGGTCGACGAGACGGCGGGGGTCGGCCGATAAACGGCCGGCGCGTGGCGCTGGCGGCGCTGACGGTTCTGGCCGTCGCCGATTTCGCCGCCGCGGCGGCACGCGAGGACGAGCTCAAGCGCGTCATCAACCGCAACACCGGCTTCGCACACACGACGCGCGGCATGAACATGTACACGCCCATCGCGCTGCGCTCGTGCGTCACCGACGCCGACCTGCCCGTCCTGCGCCGGCTGCTCTTCGACCGCGACTACGTCACCCAGCTCAGCGCGGCCGGCGTCCTCGTGGACATGGGCGCCGGCGGCCGCGCCGCGCTGGTCAGCGCCCTGCCCGAAGCCACGGAGTACCGCGCACGGAGCACCATCCAGGACGCGCTGCGCGAGGGACGATCCGGCGCGGAGGCCGCTCAGCGCCTACCCGCTCGAGCGCGGGAGCGCAAGCGCATCCGCGGCTGCCGCGCCGCCGCGCACTGAACGCAGCAAGGAGCCGGTGATGGGAATCAAGGCCATCGACCACTGGGTCATCGTCGCGGGCGATCTGCAGCGCACGCTGGATTTCTACCAGCGCCTCGGCTTCGCGATCGCGTGGGAGACGCGGCCGGGCCGACCGGACATGGCGACGATCCGGATCAATCCCGCCCAGAAGATCAACGTCCACGGGCCCGACGCGCCGGCGCGGCCCGGCTATCTCGGCGCGCGGCGGCCGACGACGGGCGGCGCCGACTTCTGTCTCGAATGGGAGGGCACGGTCGACGAGATCCTCGCGCTGTTGAAGGCCAATGGCATCGTCCCCGAGGCGGGACCCGGGGCGCGGACCTGCG
>QHSB01000100.1 GCA_003220335.1 Candidatus Rokuibacteriota bacterium | reverse complement strand
CAGGGCCTGCTGGACGGCCGCTGGGTGGACGTCGTCGTCATGGAGCGGCTGGTTTGATTACGTGGGGGGGCCCGAAATGGCCCCCCACACCCCCCAGCCTTCGGAGCGCCCCGGCGGAGCCGTGTCGCTCCTCTACCCCCCAAGCGTTCGGAGCGCCCGGGCGGAGCGTGTCGCTCCTCTTATTCCCAGACCGCGGGCTCGAGCGCGAGCCTGACCCCGAAGCGCTCCGCGACGGACGCCTGAAGGCGGCGCGCGAAGCCCAGCACGTCGGCCGCCCGCGCGCCGTCGTGCGCGACGACGGCCAGCGCATGCGCCGTCGAGAGCCCGACCGCGCCCTCGCGCTGGCCGCGCCGGTAGCCCGCCCGCTCGATCAGCCACGCCGCCGACAGCTTCACGCCGCCGTCGGCCTGCGGCCAGCGCGGCATCATCGCCTCGCCCGCGCGCCGCGCCACCTGCTCGGCGTCGGCCGCCGTCACGATCGGGTTCGTGAAGAACGAGCCGCACGAGCGGCGGTTCGGGTCGCCGGGGTCGAGCACCATCGACTTCGTGCGGCGGATCGCGAGCACGCTCGCGCGGACGTCGGCGAGCGTGGGCGCCGTCAGCCCGCGCGCGGCGACGGCGCGCTCGACGTCGGCGTAGCCGAGCGTCGGCGCTGCGCCGGGCCGCAGCCTGTATGTCACGGCGAGGACGACGTAGCGTCCCAACTCGCGGCTCTTGAAGGCGCTGTCGCGATAGGCGAAGCCGCACTCGGCCGGCGAGAGCGTCAACGCCTCGCCCGTCGTCGTGTCGAGCGCGCGCACGGCAACGACGGTGTCGCTCACCTCCTGGCCGTACGCGCCGACATTCTGCATCGGCGTGGCCCCGACGAGACCGGGAATCCCCGACAGGCACTCGAGTCCCGCCCAGCCCCGCGCCACCGCGAGGGCGACGAGGTCGTCCCACGGCTCGCCGGCGGCGGCGGTGATGTCGACGACGCGCCCGGCCTCGCGCGTCGTGACACCGCGTAAGCCGACGCGCACCACGAGCGCCTCGACGCCCGCGTCGGCCACCACGACGTTGGAGCCGCCGCCCAACATGCGGAGGGCCACGCCGCGGGCGCGCGACCAGGCGAGCGCGTCACGCAGCGTCGCTTCGTCCGGCGCCTCCACGAACCAGCGCGCCGGCCCGCCCACGCCGAGCGTCGTGTAGGGCGCCAGGGCCACCCGCTCGCGCACGGTCATGGCCACGACCCGTGGCTCATCGCGGCGTCGGCGGCAGGTAGCCGAGCAGGAACACGTTGAGGTGCACGAGCAGCAGCTTGTTCCACGCCACGCTGGCCTCGAGCGCGCGCTGCGGCGGCAGCGCCGCCGCGAAGAGGCCGGCCAGCGCCGTCTGCGCCAGGCCGATCGCGTTGACCACGAGGTGCGCGGGCACCACGCCGCCGGGGCCGGTGGCGCGATGGCTGTGCGAGAGCCCGACGGCGAGCAGGTAATACGACGACTCCTGGGTGACCGCGGCCTGCGCCGTCTCGCGCAGCCAGCGCCCGAGGCTGTGCTTGCGCCGCTCGATGCGCGCGGCGTCAGGGGCACCGTCGGGGCCGAGGAAGAACCGCGCCGACTCCGGGAATTTCAGGAAGTGCTCGTAGAGCGCGCCCGTCAGCTCGGCCTCGCGCTCGAGCACGACCGGCGCGCTCTCGCGCACGGTCGCGGCGTCGGCCTCGCCGAAGCCGACGAAGTCGCACAGCTCGCGCACGTAGCGCGGCATGTCGGTGGCGGGCAGCCAAGAGCTCACGGCATGAGCCGCGTGCCCGACCAGGCGCCCCCGGCGAAGCCGTCGCCCTCACGCGTCAGCGGCCGTGTCCAGCGCGCGCGGTCGTGCGCGCGCCCCGGCTGGCCCACCCAGAGCTCGAGGCGCTCGGCCCACACACGGTAACCGCCCCAGCGCTTGGGCCGCGCGATCTCACCGCCCTGCGCGCGCGCGTTGACGGCGGCGATGGCCGCCAGCAGCGCGGCGCGCGACGCGAGCGGACGGCTCTGATCGCTGGCGGCGGCGGCCGCGCGCGCGTCCGGCGGGCGTGAGGCCCAGTACGCGTCGCTCTCGGCGTCGGGCACGTCGGTGACGGGGCCGGCCACGCGGACCTGGCGCTCGACGGCGTCCCAGTGGAAGACGAGCGCCGCCCACGGCCGCGCGGCGAGCTCGGCGCCCTTGTCGCTGTCGCGGTCGGTGTAGAAGACGAACGCGCCCTTCGCGGCATCGAAGCCGCGGCAGATGACCATGCGCGCCGCCGGCCGTCCGTCGGCGCCGACGGTGGCCAGCGTCATCGCCGTCGAGTTGCGGACGGCGCGCGCGGCCTCGGCCAGCCACACGGCGACGAGCGGCAGCGGATCGGCGGGCAGCGTGTCGGGGAGCGGCGGAATGGCCGGCGCCATGTCGCAGGCCACCGTATCATGGCGCGCATGCCCTTCAAGACCTTCACGCTGCGCGAGCGACCGGACCGCGAGGACGACTTCGAGCGCCTCGCGGAGGCGTCGTGGCCGCGCTTTCTCCGGCAACACGACGCGCTCGGTTACGGCCGCTACTGGCCCTCGCTCTACACGACGTGGGCGGACTGGCAGCTCCTGCTCGTCGACGCCATGGGCCCGACGATCGCCGCCACCCACGCCGTGCCGCTCCATTGGAAGGGCACCGCGGAGGACCTGCCGTCGAGCATCGCCGAGATCCTGTCACGCGCGACGGCCGACCACGAGTCCGGGCGCGCGCCCAACGCGCTCTGCGCGCTCGCCGTGATGATCGAGGCGCGCTTCCGAGGCCAGGGCATGAGTCCCGCCGCCGTGCGCGCGATGGTGGACCTCGCGCGCACCCACGGGCTGACCACGTTGCTGGCGCCCGTGCGTCCCTCCGACAAGAGCGCGTACCCGCTGACGCCGATGGAGCGCTACGCCCACTGGGAGAACGACGACGGCCTGCCGTTGGACCGCTGGATCCGCGTGCACGCGCGGATGGGCGCCGAGCTCCTGAGCGTGGCGCCGCGCACGCTCCTGATCACCGGCAGCGTCGCGGAGTGGGAGCACTGGACCGACATGCGCTTCCCCGACTCCGGCTCGTACGTCGTGCCCGGCGCGCTACAGCCCGTCGTCATCGACAAGACGGCGGACGAGGGCCGCTACGAGGATCCCAACGTCTGGATGCGGCATGCTGTCTGAGAAAGTGGGAGGCCCCGATATGGCCCCCCACACCCCCCGACGCTCGTAAGCGCCCTGGGGAACCCGGGCGCTACTCGATGACGGGTCAGTGCGAGGCGGCGCGGTGGCCGAATACCGGGGCGGGGACGCCGTCGATCATGACGTTGACGACGGACGGCTTGCCGGAGGCGACGGCGCGCTCGAGGGCTGCGGGCAGATCGGCCGCGCGCTCGACGTGCTCGCCGTGGCCGCCGAGCGCCTCGGCGACGCGGTCGTAGCGCGTCGGCAGCAGCGAGCAGGCGACCGCGCGCTCGGCGCCGTAGTGCCGGATCTGGAGCTGGTGCTCGGCGTTCCAGCGCGCGTCGTTGCCGACCACGGCCACGAACGGCAGCCCGTAGCGCAGCGCCGTGTCCACTTCGAGCGCGTGAAAGCCGAAGGTGCCGTCGCCGAGCAGCGCGAACACGGGCGCGGCGGGACGCGCGAGCCTCGCCGCGATGGCCATCGGCATCGCGCTGCCGATCGAACCCGAGGGGCCGTTGATCAAGCGCTCGCGCGCGTCGAGGCCCGCCTGCGCCCACTGGCCGAACTCGCCGCCGTCGGCGACGAGTGTGGCGCCGCGATCGAGCCACGGCTGCACCGCGGCGCAGACCGCCAGCGGATGCATCGGCGTGGCCGCGCTCCGCCGCCACTCGTTCCACGCGGGCGGCGTGGCCGCACGGGTGCGCGCGACCTCGTCCGCCCAGCCCGTCGCCGCCGGGCTCGGCGCGGCCGCGGTGAGCTGATCGACGACCGTCGACGGGTCGGCAATGATGCTCACGACGCCGTCGCGCTTGGGTGCGGCCGCCGCCGTCACCTGCACGAAGCGGCAGCCTGCCGGCCACGCGGGAGCGCGGCCGAAGCGCAGCGAAAAGTCGAGCGCCTTGCCGAGCAGCAGCACGACGTCGGCCTCCGCCAGACGCGCGTTGGCCCCGCGCAGCCACGGATCGTTGAGCCCGCGGGGACTCTCCGACGGCAGCGCGGGCACGGCGAGCGACCGCGCGAGCTTCTGGACCGCCGCCCAACGACGGCGACCGGCGCCGGCCTGGCCTCGGGGACGTTCGCGTCGAGCACGTCGCCAGGCAGACTCAGGTGCACCGGGCCCGGACGGCCCGATTGCGCCAGCGCCAGGGCGCGGGCCACGTCCTGTCCGAGGCGCGCCGGGTCCTCGGCGGTCCACGCAGCCTTCGTCACCGGCCGCGCGGCCGCCGCCTGGTCGATGTCCTGAAACGCGCCGAGCCCGCGCTCGCCGCGCGGCGAGGCGCCGCTCAGCAGCACCACGGGCGAGTCCTCCATGAGCGCGCCGTACAGCGCGGAGAGCGCGTTGAGGTGGCCGGGGCCGGCGGTCACCAGCGCGACGCCGGGCCGCTCCGTCAGCCGGCCCCAGGCATCAGCCATGTGCACGGCCGCCGCCTCGTGGCGCGTGTGATAGAGGGCGAGCGGCCGGCCGATGGCGGCGTCGTACACCGAGAGGATCTGGTTGCCGGACAGCGTGAAGAGGTGCTCCACGCCGCCGGCCACCAGCGTCTCGACGAGCGCGCGAGCGGCGGCCGGCATCAGAAGATCGCGAGCGGGTGCGCGGGCGCGCCGGTGGCGCCGACGAGCCGGAGCGGCGTCGCGGTGAAGAGGAACTCGTAGCGTCCCTCCTCCGCGCACGCCCTGGCCAGCCGCTCGGGGTTCGTGTTGTCCACCAGCGCCAGCCCGAGGAACGGGATGGCCAGGTGCACGCCCATGCCGAAGCCGGCATAGCCGATCGGGCGCTCGTCCATCATGTCCCACGAGATCGCCGCGATGTCCTTCTCACGGAACCACTCGAGGCAGGACACGTGCAGGCCGGGATGCGGCGACACGCGCGGGATCCACTCGGGATGGTCGCGGCGGAATTTCTCGTCGCCGCTGCGCACCACGACCACGTCGCCGGGCTCGATGCGCACGCCGAAGCGCGCCGCCGTCTCGTCCAGCTCCTTCGGCGTCACCGGATTACCAACGGTGACGTAGCCTTCCTTGCGCCCGGCCGCGACGTCGAGCAGCACGCCACGCGTCAGGATGCCGTCGAGCAGCGGATCGATCGGGCACCAGGTGGCGCCGGCCGCCGACAGGCTGTCCACGAACGACCGGCCGTTGTAGAGCTCGCCGTCCCAGCCGACGTGGCAGAGCGCGTCGACGTGGGTGATCCAGAAGCCGTGGTACACGAGGTCGAAGCGGTCGAGGACCACGTCGGCCCGCTCGCGCTTGGACGGGCAGGTCACGTGGTACATGAACTGCAAATGCGGCTGCGCGACAATTTCGCGCGAGAGCGAGACGGTGCGTCCGGACTTCACGAGGGCGCGCGCCGCCGCCCGGCGCCCGTCGTCGATGAGATTGACGGTACCGCGCTGGTCGTCGTGACCCCAGCGCCCCCAGTTGTTCAGCCGCTTGAAGTACGACTCGACATCCGCCTGCGAGGAAGGAGCACGGCGAAGCCGTGCGACGACCGTCGGAGGGGGCCGTCGAGGCCCCCTCCGAGGCTCATAGTTGGTCGCGCAGCGGGATCATCGGCAGGTAGATGGCGTGGCGGAGGGCGTGGCGCTGCCACTCCTCGTAGGTGACCCGCCGCGTGTACTTGAGATCGTCCCGGAAGATCTCGGTCATCCGCGCGGCCATTCCCTTGTCGAGGAAGGCGACGTTCAGCTCGTTGTTGAGCTGGAACGAGCGGTTGTCGAGGTTGGCGCTGCCGATGGTGACCCACTGGCCGTCCACGACCATCGTCTTGGCGTGCAGGAGCGCGGGACCGTACTCGTAGATCTTTGCGCCGGCCTCGAGCACGCGTCCGAAGTGCGCCTGGCTCGCCTTGCGCACGATGCGGTCGAGCGTCGTGTCGACGACGCCCGCCGTGATGATCTGCACGTCCACGCCGCGCTTGGCCGCGCGCACGAACGCGTCCGTCATCCGTCCGTCGGGAACGAAGTAGGGATTGGTGATCAGGATCGACGAGCGCGCGGCATCGATGGCGAGCAGGAACAGCACGTAGGCTTCCGCAGCGCCGCTCGCCGGCGAGCTCTTGATCGACTGCGCGATCAGCGGCCCGCGCGGCGGCAGCTCGGGAAAGTACGCGTCGCCGCCGAGCAGGAGGCCCGTGGCGTCGCGCCAGTTCTCGGCGAAGGCGGCCTGCAGGGAGCGCACGATCGGTCCCTCGACGCGCACGTCGGTCTGGCGCCAGTGCCCCTTCGCGCGTCCGTCGCCGGTCCACTTCTCACCGATGCCCGTGCCACCGGTGAAGCCGACGCGGCCGTCGACGACGAGAACGCGGCGATGGTTGCGATGGTTGATCCGCTTGATCGAGATCGGATTGAGCGAGTGATAACTCGCCACGTGGCAGCCGGCCTTCTCCATCAGCTCCCGGTACTTGCTCGGCATGCCCTTGCTGCCGACGGCATCGATCAGCACGTTGACGCCGACGCCCGCGAGCGCGCGCTCGGCGAGCGCGTGCGCCATATCGCGCGCGATATCGCCCTTCTCGTAGATGAAGTTGGCGAAGGTGATCGTCTGCTTCGCCTCGCGGATCGCCGCCAGCATCGCCGGAAAGATCTCGTCGCCGTTGCGCAGCACGTGCGCGCGGTTGCCGCGCACGAGCTCGGCGTCGGTCTGGGCCTCGACGGTGCGAAGGAAGGCGGGCTCGCCGACGGCGACGTCGGGAGGCGTCTTGTAATGCGGCCGCGAGAGCGTGCAGGCGGAGAGTGTCAGACAGAGCGCCCCCGCGCCCAGCCGTCTCCACGTGCGTCGCACGATCAGCCGGTGGCTGCACGGCACGTGCCAGCGAGTATCATGGCGGGGTGAACCGCACCGTTCGCACGATGTGTCCGATGAATTGCCACCCGACGCTCTGCGGGATGCTCGTGGAGGTCGACGACGGCCGGGTGACGCGGGTGACCGGCGACCCCGACAACCCCGATAGCCGCGGCTTTCTGTGCGTGCGCGGCCAGGCGGCGCCCGAGAT
>QHSB01000099.1 GCA_003220335.1 Candidatus Rokuibacteriota bacterium | reverse complement strand
GGGATTGGTGTTCGACGCGCGCACCAGGCCCCAGCCGCCGCCGGGGAAGAGGACGCGCGCGCCGTCGATGTCGATCGTCTCGAAGCGCGCCTTGAGGTCGCGCGCGAGCTCCTCGATCACCTTGAACTTTTCACCGTCGGGGCAGGGCGCCTTCAGCTCCGGCGTGGCGTGCAGATGCGGCACCGAGTCGAACATCTTCGAGACGGGACCTTCGTCGCGCGCGGCGATCTCCGCCACCTTGCACGCGGCGAGGATCCCGTCGTCGACGCCGTAGTAGCCCTCGGCGAAGAACATGTGGCCGCTCACCTCGCCGCCCAGCAGAATCCGGTCCTCGCGCATCTTGCGCTTGAGGTGGGAGTGACCCGTCTTCCACATGACGGGCACGCCGCCGTGCTTGCGAACCTCGTCCACGAGCACCTGCGAGGACTTCACGTCGAAGACGACCTTGGCGCCGGGATGGCGCGTCAAGAGGTCGCGCGCGAGGAGCACGAGGATCAGGTCGGCCTCGTGACGGCGCCCACGCTCGTCGATCACGCCGACGCGGTCGGCGTCGCCGTCCCAGGCCAGGCCGAGGTCGGCGCCGGTCTCCACGACTTTCTGCTGGAGGTCCACGACGTTCTCGGGATCCTCGGGGTCGGGCAGGTGATTCGGGAAGCGGCCGTCCGACTCGCAGTGCAGCTCGATCACCTCGCAGCCGAGACGACGCAGCAGCGGCGGCCCGTACACGCCCGCGATGCCGTTGCCGGCGTCGGCCACGACCTTGAGCGGCCGCTCGAGCCGCACGATCTTCGCGATGGTGTCGAAGTAGTCGTCGCGCGGGTTCCTCGTGGTGAGCCCGCCCGCGCCGGTGGCGAAGGCGCCGCGCTCGATCGTCTCCCGCAGCCCCTGGATCTCCTGCTCGGTGAGCGGCGCCGCCCCGGGGTGCACCATCTTCACGCCGTTGTACTCGACGGGATTGTGGCTGCCGGTGATGTTGGCGCCGCCGTCGAGCTTCCAGTGCGCGGTGGCGAAATAGAGGATGGGCGTGGTGACGATGCCGATGTCGACGATGTCGAGGCCCGCCGCGCGCGCGCCCTCGACGAAGCCCGCCTTGAGCCCGGCCGACGACTCGCGATTGTCCTGGCCGACGGCCATGGTGCGCCCACCGTTGTTGCGAATCAGCGTGCCGTAGGCGCGGCCGACGAGGCGGAAGACCTCGGGATTGATGTCGGAGCCGACGCGCCCGCGGACGTCATAGGCGCGGAAAATGTGGGGATTGAGCATGGGGCCTTGCGCCGAGCGTACCACGGCGTGCGATGATGTCGGCCGTCAGGAGGCCACGATGAACGAGGCGGAGCTCAAGCAGAAGACCCGCGACACGGCCGGCAAGCTCTTCCACACCCTCAAGAGCGGCACCGGGTTCGAGCAATGGAAGAAGTTCGACAAGCAGCTCGCCCGGCAGCTCTCGATGTTCTTCACGGGCGTGCTCTACAGCCGCGAGGTGATCTCGCAGAAGCAGCGGGAGCTGTGCGCGGTGGCCTCGCTCACCGTGCTCGATCGCCACAACGAGCTGCGCGCTCACATCCACGCGGCGCTCAACGTCGGCGCCACCCGCCAGGAAGTGGCCGAAGTGATTTTCCAGCAAGTCACGTACGGGGGGATGCCGGTGGTGGTGGAAGCGCTGGACGTCTACGCCAGGGTGCTCGGTGAGCGCGGCGAGCCGTTCCCGGCCGAGGAGACCGCCGCCCGATGACGACGGCGCTCGACGCGGCGACGCTCGACCGGGCGCTCGCCGCCGCCACCGACGCCGCGCGCGCCGCCGGCGGCATCGCGATGAAGTACTACACCAGCCACTTCGACGTCACGATCAAGCCCGACGACACGCCGGTCACCCAGGCCGATCGCGAAGCCGAGCAGACGATCGTGGCCACCCTGGGCCGCGCGTTCCCCGACTGGGGATTCCTCGGCGAGGAGTTCGGCGCCAAGGGCGCCACCGACGTGCGCTGGATCATCGACCCGATCGACGGCACGAAGAATTTCGTGCGCCGGATCCCCGTGTGGGCGACGCTGCTCGCCCTCGAGGCGCACGGCGAGATCGTCGCCGGCGTGATCCTCAACCCGGTCACGGGCGAGCTCTACGCTGCGCGCAAGGGCGGTGGCGCGCGCCTGAACGGCCGGCGCGTGAGCGTCTCGGACGTCGGCGACCTGTGGTCGGCGACGTTCCTGCACGCGGGCCTGCGCCTCTACCGCAAGGCCGGCGTCTGGGACGGCGTCGTGCGCCTCGTCGACGCCACCGAGCGTCAGCGCGGCTTTGGCGACTATCTCGGCTACGCGCTGGTGGCCGAGGGCAAGGCGGAGATGTACGTCGAGGTCGATCTCAAGCCCTGGGACCTCGCGCCGTGCAAGATCGTGGTGGAGGAGGCGGGCGGGCGCTTCACCGACCTCGCCGGCACGCCGACGATCTACTCCGGCAACGCGCTGGCCACCAACGGCCGCCTGCACGACGCGGCGCTCGCGCTTCTCGCCGGGCGGTGAGTCTCGTGGTGGCGGGCTCGACGCTCGCCATCCATCCCGGCGCTCTCGGTGACGTCCTGCTCGGCGTTCCCGCGCTCCGCGTGCTGCGTGACGCGGGCGGCCGCCTGACGCTGGCCGCCCAGTCGCGGATCGCCTCGCTCCTGGTCGCGCTCGGCGAGGCCGATGAGGCGTGCGACTTCGAGTCACTGCGGCTGGACGCGCTGTTCGCGGGCGCGGGCGACGCGCGGCTGCCCGCCGTCGAGCGCGTGGTCTGCTGGTTCGGCGCGCGCGATCCCGACTTCGTGCGCCGGCTCGGGGCGATCTTCCCACGCGCGATCGTCGCAGCGTCGGTATCACCAGGGCATGACGTCTGGGAGCACCTGCTGGCGACGGTCGGCGTGCAGAGCGCGCGGCTCGACGTCGCGCGCGTGAGCGACGTCCTCATCGCCGAGGGCCGCGCGGCGCTCGACCGCGCGGGCTCGGACGGCTCGCGGCGCCTCGTCGTCGTGCACCCCGGCGCCGGAGGCGTGGCCAAGCGCTGGCCGGCGGCGGCGTTCGCGGAGACGCTGGCGCCGCTCGTCGCGCGGGCCGACGTCGAGACCGTGGTGCATGAGGGCCCCGCCGACGCCGAGGCGGCCGCCGGGCTGCTGGCGCGGCTGCCCTCGGCGCGCCGGCTGCGCGAACCGGCGTTGCCCGCGCTCGCCGGCGTGCTGGCCCGGTGCGCGGCGTACATCGGCAACGATTCGGGCGTGAGTCATCTCGCGGCGGCCGTCGGCGCGCCGGCGGTGGTCCTCTTCGCGGCGGCGAATCTCGCGTGGCGGCCGTGGGCGCGCGCGGCGCGCGTGCTGACCGTGGCCATCGAGCGGGTCGAGGCGGTCGACGTCAGGAGTGCGCGGGGCGCGCTGGACGCGCTGCTGGGATGAAGGGGCGGGCGTGGTGGCCGACGATCGCGGCCGGCGGCATCGTCGTCGCCGCCGGCTTCGCGATCGCGCTCGTCGAGCTGCTGCGGTACCCGAAAGGCTCGGTCTGGGTCGTCGTCGGCGCGGCGGCGTTACTGTTGTTCGTCCTCCGCGTCGTCGCGCGCCCGTGAGACTTCGTCCGCCTCGCGCAGCAGCTCGTTCGCGACTCCGTTCAGATCGGACATCTCGCGGAGCACCAGCTCGTACCA
>QHSB01000098.1 GCA_003220335.1 Candidatus Rokuibacteriota bacterium | reverse complement strand
CGACGACCTTTTCCTTCGTGGTGTAGGTGATGCCCTGATACGCGAGGGCGACGACGCCGAGCACGATCAGGATGATGCCGACGATGGCCAGTGGGCGCATGCGCAGTCCTCCCTATGTGTGCGGTGCAACGGCGGTGCCGTGGACACAATCTTGACACTTCCCCGGCCGCTAGCCCATCATGGCTGAAACCCCCGCCAAAGGGGGCGGAGGCCTGAGAATGCGCCGTTTGATCAAGATTTACGACACAACCCTCCGGGACGGCACCCAGGGCGAAGGGGTGTCCTTTTCGATGGAGGACAAGGTCCGCCTGGCCACCCGGCTCGACGCGCTCGGCATCCACTACATAGAAGGCGGCTGGCCGGGGTCGAACCCCAAGGACCTCCGGTTCTTCCGTCGCATGCAGGACGTCAGCTTCAAGCACGCCAAGCTCGCCGCCTTCAGTATGACCCGGCGCGCCGGCGGCAGCGCCGAGGCCGACGCCAACATGCAGGCGCTCGTCGACGCCGGCGCGCCGGTGGCGACCATCGTCGGCAAGTCGTGGGACTTCCACGTCACCGAGGCCCTCGGCACCACGCGCGAGGAGAACCTCGCGATGATCGAAGACACGATCGCGTGGCTGCGGCCGAAGATGGACGAGGTGATGTTCGACGCCGAGCACTTCTTCGACGGCTTCCGCGCGAATCGCGACTACGCGCTGGCCACGCTGCGTGCCGCCGAGCGCGCGGGGGCGCATTGGCTGGTGCTCTGCGACACCAACGGCGGCACCCTGCCCGCGCAGCTGGTCGAGATCCTCCGCGAGGTGAAGCAGGCCGTGAAGACCCCGCTCGGCATCCACGTCCACAACGACGCCGAGTGCGCGGTCGCCAACTCGCTGGCTGCGGTGGCCGAGGGCGTCGGGCAGGTGCAGGGGACGATGAACGGCTTCGGCGAGCGCTGCGGAAACGCGAACCTCGTCTCCCTCATCCCGAGCCTGGTCCTCAAGCTGCGGGTCGACTGCATTCCGGAGAGCAGCCTGCGCGAGCTGCGCGACGTCTCGCGGTTCGTGTCGGAGCTGGCCAACCGCAAGCCGTGGGACGCGCAGCCCTACGTGGGCGACTCCGCCTTCGCTCACAAGGGGGGCATGCACGTGTCGGCCGTGCTCAAGCATCCGAATACCTACGAGCACATCGACCCGGCCGCCGTGGGCAACCGCCGGCGCGTGCTGATCTCGGAGCTGGCCGGCAAGTCCAACGTCCTCTGGAAGGCGCGCGAGTACGGCATCGATCTCGACCAGGAGACGCCGGAGACGCGCCGGATCCTCGACCGCCTCAAGCAGCTCGAGGACGAGGGGTTTCAGTTCGAGGGCGCGGAGGCATCCTTCGAGCTGCTCATGGAGCGCGCGCTTGGACGCCACAAGCCCTACTTCGAGCTCGACGCCTACCGCGTGATCGTCGAGGAGGAGAGCGCCGAGGGCGAGCCGGTGGCGGAGGCGACGGTGCGCGTGCGCGTGAAGGGCATGCTCGAGCACACCGCGGCCGCCGGCAACGGCCCCGTGAACGCGCTGGACCACGCCTTGCGCAAGGCGCTGGAGGAGTTCTACCCGAATCTCCGGGAGATGCGTCTGCTGGACTACAAGGTCCGCATCCTCGACGAGTCGAAGGGCACGGCGGCCAAGACGCGGGTGCTCATCACCTCCGGTGACGAGCGCGAGACGTGGGGTACCGTGGGCGTCGCCAACAACATCATCGAGGCGTCGTGGCGGGCGCTGGTGGACTCCGTCGAATACAAGCTGCGCGCCGACGAGAGGCGCGGCGCCGCCTCGTGACCATCGTGGTGGTGGATGACGAGCCAACCATCGTGCGCATGTGCGTGCAGGTGCTCCAGTCCAAGGGGCACACCGTGCATGGCTTCACGCGCGCCGACGAGGCGCTGGCGCATCTGACCTCCCAGACGGCCGAGCTCCTCGTGGTGGATTACAAGATGCCCGAGCTGAGCGGCCTCGAATTCATCAAGCGTGCGTGGGAGGTCCGGCCCCGCGTGCGCGTCGTGATGATCACCGCGCACGGCACCCGCGAGGTCATGGCCCAGGCCAACCAGGCCGGCGTGCAGACGATCGTCCTCAAGCCGTTCACGCCGGGCGAACTGGCCGAGGGCGTCGCGCGCGCCGTCGGCGACGCCGGCCCCAAGACGTAGAGAGACCTCCGGCTCCGTTCCCTTCTTCGGCTTCACGGGCGTCGGCGGTCGCGGCGGCGCCCGGCGCGTCCGGACCTTCACCTCGACGGCCCGCGTATCGGCGCCCCGGCGGTTGTCGAGGACGACGTAGTAGTCGCCCAGGGCCGGCGCCGTCACCGAGAACGACAGCCGGGTTCTCCACGGGCGCCCGGAAGAGCGCGCGGGAGCCCGACATAACCCCCCCCTATAGCCCGCGAGACTTTCGCCAGGCTCGGATCTGGTCGGCGTGCTCGCGATAGTGGTGGGCGCTGTTGCCGTCGACGAGCTTCCACGCGGTCTTGCCGGGCTGGAAGCGCTCGTCAGGGACGCCGGCCGCCGCGTGCATGAAGTACTCGTGGGACTTGTCGAACTCCAGCAGCACGTCGGCCACCGGCGCGCCCTTCTTGGCGGCCGCGAACTTCGCGTTCCAGGCGTCGACGTCGTCGTAGGACACGCCGGTGGGCACGGGCTTCTCGCCGCGCGCCAGCCGCTCCAGGGCGGGGCCCATCTCGCGGTGCCAGCCCGAGATGTGGGCGACGATGTCCTTCACGGACCACGTGCCGAGCCATACCTCGCTCATCTGCGCCTCGTTCAGCCCCGTCAGCGTCTCGTGGAAGGCCTTGTAGTCGCGCGCGGCCTGGTTCAACAGCTCGTCCTTGGTGGCGGGTTCCATGGTGTCCTCCCGCGCCTCAGGCGCGACGGATGAAATACCGCACGACCTCGCCGAGGCCGAGCGGACGGTTGATGGGCATCAGGGTGAGGGATGATTGTACCCGGCCGCCGACGGACGACGCGGGCGTGCTATAAACCCTGTCGGATGGCCGAGCCGCGCCTCATGGACCGGATGTTCCAGCGCATCATGCGTGGTCTCGTCGAAACGGGTCGCGCGCCGCACTATGCCGAGCTCGCGCGCGCCCTCGGGTTGTCGACCGACGAGGGCCGCCTCATCCTCCACGACGTGATGCAGGCCTATCCGATCGGCTGGCTCCATCCCGAGACGGACTACATCGCCTCGTTCCCGCCGCTCAACAACCTGCCGACGCAGTATCGGATCAGCGCGCGCGGCGAGCAGCGATGGTTCGCGCAGTGCGGCTTCGAGGCGACCTCCGTCACCTGGCTCTTTCCGGGCGAGACGGTGCGGATCGACGCCCCCTGCCTCGACTGCGGCGACCCCGTGAC
>QHSB01000097.1 GCA_003220335.1 Candidatus Rokuibacteriota bacterium | reverse complement strand
TGCAGGATGCGCGGCTCGGCCGCGCCGTGGCGGCGATGCACGACCGGCCGCAGCATGACTTCACCCTTCTCGAGCTCGCCGAGGTGGCCGGCATGAGCCGCTCGGTGTTCGCCGCGCGATTCGCGGACATGCTCGGACAGTCACCGATCGAATTTCTGAAAGCGCTCCGGCTCGCCCGCGCCGCCCAGCTGCTGACCCGGACCGAGCTGCCCGTGAAGGGCATCGCGGCGCGGAGCGGTTACTTGAGTCGGAGCTCGTTCACGCGCGCCTTCGTGGCCCGCCACGGCATCGCGCCCGCGGCGTTTCGCATCGCCGGTCGCGAACCGGGGAGCCGGCCATTCATCCCCCAGGGCACCGCAGCGATCGCCTGAGCCGCGCGCCACCTCGAGGGTTCACATGGAACTGGCCGTGTTGACGCGAAACTGGGGTGCCATCGCCACCCGCGGCGTCGCCGCCATCCTCTTCGGACTCCTCTCCTTCGCGCTCCCTGGGCTGACCCTCGCCGCCCTCGTGCTGCTCTTCGGCGCCTACGCCCTCGTCGATGGGATCTTCAACGTCGTCGCCGCGGTCCGGGGACGCGGGACGGTGCAGCCGTGGTGGGCGCTGCTACTCGAGGGCATCGTCAGCATCGCTGCCGGCGTCGTCACGTTCGTCTTGCCCGGGCTGACGGCGCTGACCCTCGTCTACGTGATCGCGGCGTGGGCCGTCGTGACCGGGGTGCTCGAGATCGTGGCAGCCGTCCGCCTGCGCAATCAGGTCACCGGCGAGTGGCGCCTCGTGCTGGGCGGCGTGCTGTCCATTGTCTTCGGGGTCTTCATCATGCTCGCCCCGGGGGCCGGCGCACTGGCACTGGTGCTGTGGATCGGCGCGTACGCGCTCGTGTTCGGCGCGCTGCTCCTGGCGCTGGCGGTCCGGCTCCGCCGGGCGCACCTGGTACAGCGCGCGTCGCTGTCCCGGGCAGCGTAGACGCCGGCAGCCGCGTCCGGCGCCGCTAGCGCGCGAGCGGGTCGGGACGCAGCTGGAACTTCACCACCTTGCTCGTCGTCCCCTTGCCGCCCTCCATGTGGAACGGGGCACGGGTGCTGACGGTCGCCCACAGCCCCTTGCCCTTCCATCCGGCGCTCGGATCGTCGATGCGCCCGTCCATCCACTTGGTGTAGAAGCCGAGCGGATACGGCACGCGCAGGTTGACGAACGTGCCGTTCACGAGCGCGAGCAGCGATTCGTTGGCGTTGCCGGTGGCGATCGGCACGTCACGGCCCAGCCCGAACGTGTCGAACTGGTCCACCCACGTGTAGTAGCTGGCTTCGGCGCTGCCCGTCTCCGCGACATTCGCGAGCTGCGGACCGGGGAACGGATAGAGGGTCCAGCCCTCCGGACAATGCGTGCCCGTCGCGTTGGGTCCGTTCAGCGGGCCCTTGCACTTTCTGCGATCGAAGCTCGCCATGTGCCCGCTCGACAATGGCGTCCAGACGACGCCGCCGCGATCGATGTCCATGCCGCGCGGGCCATAGCCCGGCAACGGCGGCTCGAAGACTTCCGTGAGCGCGGTCGCCGGCGGATTGGTTCCCGGGTTGAGGCGGATGACGTAGCCGGGAAAGCCGAGCACCGTGCCCCAGACCGTGCCGTCGTTCGGATTGACGGCCACACCGTAGAAGGCGGCCTTGATCGGAGTATCACCCTCGTCGCGACGACCGTTGCCGTTGGTGTCGAGCACGAGCGCGGTCCAGCCCTGGGATTTCACCTCGTCGCCCGTCTCGTCGAACATCTTGCGGTTCAGCCAGCCGATCACGCCGCTCTGCGGACCGCCCGCGCTCGTCCACAGCGTGTTGTTCGCATCCTCGGCGAAGACCAGATGGTGCGTCGGGAAGCACGTCCGGATCAGCGTGATCTTTCCCGTCTTCGGGTCGTACATGGACAGGTGCCGGTTGGAGGACTCGATCGGCGTGAGCTTGGCCGACGGGTGCTCGGAGCCCTGCTTGCAGAAATCCGGGTTCGCCGGCGCCCCGACGCGTGAGGTGAACCAGACGCGTGCCTTTTCATCGAGCATCGGGTTGTGCATGCTCGTCTGGCTGTCCCAGATGCGCTCGTCGCCCCAGAACGGCGACGGCAGCATCGGGTTCTGCTTCGACGACGGCGTGGCGGGATCGCGGACCGGCATCTTCACCTGGGTTGCCCGGTGGTTCACGGGGTCGAGCACCGGGAAGAGGTCGGTGCTTTCCTCGGTGGCGCCGTAGATCAGGCCGTTGGCGTTGAGGCGCGGGTTCCGCTTGTCGGTGGAGACCTCGTCGTGCAGGTACGCCTTCGGCCCCGCCCAGTCCCACAGGGTGAGCACGACGTTGCGCTCGGCGCCCTGCGGCCGCGACGGCTTGCTGGTAGGCAGCTCGCCGGCGGCGATGCGATCCGTCCAGTCACCGAAGAGCTTCAGCGCGCGCGCGTTGCCCATCCGGCCGAGGTTGGTGGTCATCTGCGTCAGCGCCTGCCCCGACTGGATGCGGCGTTGCCAGGCGTCCGCCGACGACGCGAAGTCGCCAAGCTCTTTCGGGATGGTGCGCATCGGCTTGGTGCCGATCGCGTGGCAGCCGTAACAGCCGTTGGTCTTCACAATGTCGAGCCATTGCTCCTGGCTCTTCAGCGCTTGGTTGATGCCGTTGCCGTCCGGCCCCGTGCCGGGGAATTCGCTCCGCTCCGGCACCCGGAGCATCGAGTACCAGTAGATCGCCGGGTAGTACTCCGCCGCGGCCGCGGCGCTGGGCGCGGGCACCGCGGTCAGGTTGAGGATCTTGCCCGGCGCCGTCCGCACCTTCGGCGAGTCCACGAGCCCGTAACCGCGCACCCAGACGTTGTAGTTGGCCTTCGGCAGCTCGGGAAGCAGGTAGCGGCCACGGTCGTCGGTGACCACGATCTTCGCGAACTTCGTCGGCAGGTCCGTCGTCTCCGCGATCACCCACACTCCGGCCTCCGGCCCGCCGGGGCCGGAGACCATGCCGCCGAGGTCGGCCGCCCCGATCCGGATCGCCGGGTCGGCGGCCTGCTGAGCGTCCAGCCGCGACTGCCCGGCGGCGAACAGCAGTGCCGCCGTCACGATGGCCACGGAGATCACACCCGTCGCTTTCATGCTCCCGCTCCTCTCGCGTCCGACCGTTCGATCACCTGGACACCAGCCGGGCACATGGTAGCGCCGATGGGAAGCCGACGTGAGGCGCCAGCCGGACGGCGTGACGGCGGGCACGCGCCGCGATGCTGTGCCATCGCGGCGGCAGGCTGCTAGTCAGAGCCTGTCGGGGCATCGAGGGGTGCCACGGCCTCGCCGGGCGACTATTGGACTAGGGTCCAATACACCCCGCGAGCGCTGGCGAGTAGGGTCGGATCGTGGGTTCCGTCCTTGATCTCCTGAGCGCGCGGGCCGCCGCGTTCTGCCTCGAGTGCATCGTGACGCGGACCGGCCTGCGCGCGGACACCGCGATCGCCCAGATCAACGCCCTCCCTCACCGCGTGACCGAAGGTCGCTGCGGCGGGTGCCGCGAGGTCGGGCCGATCTTCGCCCACGCGGCCGGCTCAGGTTAGCTGGCCGGCGAGCCTGACCTGTTCCTGCACAGCGAGTCATCCGATGACAGGGACCTGCGGGAGTGCCGGGAGGGATACGGCGGCAGCCGCGAAATACGAAGGGCGGGGCCATTGCTGACCCCGCCCTGAGAAGTGCTCGGTCGGTAGCCCGGCCCGAGTGCTCA
>QHSB01000096.1 GCA_003220335.1 Candidatus Rokuibacteriota bacterium | reverse complement strand
TGCCGCTCCTGCCGCAACTGCTGGCGCTGCTGCTGCCGTTGCTGGCGGACCTGCTCGCGCGCCTGCGCGCGCTCCTCGGGCGACATCTTCTGCCAGCGCTCCCAGTTGCGCATGACGCGCTCGCGCTCCTCGGGCGGCAGCTGCTGGAATTGCTGGAAGCGCTGCATGATGCGCTCGCGCCGCTCGGGGGGCAGGCGCTGGAAGCGGTCGTACGCCTGCTGCAGCTCCTGCCGGCGCGCCTCGGGCAGGGCGTTCCAGCGCGAGAGGTCCTGGAGGATGCGCTGCTTTTCCTGCGGCGGCAGCGCCTGGAAGCGCTTGAAGTTCTGGCGCGCGCTCTGCCGCTGCTCGGGGCCGAGCTGCTGCCACTCACGATAGCGGTCGAGCACACGCTGGCGCTCGTCCGGCGTCATCTTCTGCCAGCGCTCGAGGTTGCGCTGGACGACGGCGCGCTCCTCGGGCGACAGCCGGTCCATCCCCTCGATCGGCGGCGTCTGGCCGAGGGCGAGCTCGAGCGCGCCGCCCGCGAGCAGCGCGGCCGCGGTGAGGACGAGGGCGACCCAGCGCATCGTGGGGCTCACTTCGCTCCCTCCTGCACCGATGGCGCCGGCGTGGCCGGCGGTCGCACGCCCGGCGGCGACGACTCGCGGGCCGGCGTCGCCGCCGCGGGCGACTCGAGCACGCGCAGCAGCTCCAGCATGCGCATGCGCTCGGCGAGGCTCTGGTCGCGATGCCGCGCGGGATCGCCCTCCCGCAACAGCTCGAGGTCGAGCAGCATCTGCGCGTCGACGCGCTCGGCGGCGCGCGCCGGCGTCGTGAGCGTGGCCAGCACGGTGAGGACGACGGCCACGCGGCGCATCAGCCCTCCCGCGAGGGCAGATGGTCGAGCTGGCGGATCACGTCCAGCTCCTCGAAGAGATCGAGACGCTCGACCACGCGGTAGTGCTCGAGCAGGTCGAGCCGCGCGCCCAGCATCGCGTCGTCGAGCGACCCGAACTCCGGCCGCCGCTCGACCGGCTGCAGCGTGAACAGCAGCAGCGCCGTGAGGAGGCCGAGCGAGAGCGCGATGGGTGCCGGCCGCGCCCACCAGGCGGAAAGCCGCGCGCCGACCGAGCGCCGCGCGTCGAGTCGTGCCCGCAGCTCCGCACGATACTCACCCCAGCGTGGCTCGGGCGCCCGCGGCGCGGCCGCCACCGCGCGCGCGAGCAGCGCACGCTCGTCGGCCGTGAGGTCGTCGCGGCGCTCGTTGCTCACGGTACCAGGTCCTTGCGCAGCGCCGCCACCGCGCGATGCAGGTGGACGCGCACGGTCGGCTCGGCCACGCGGAGCACGTCGGCGATCTCGGCGATGGAGAGCTGCTCCTGCGCATGCAGGATCACCGCCGCCCGCTGCTGCGGCGAGAGTCGCTGCACCGCGTCCCACAGTCGTGCCATCGTCTGCGCCTCGCTCACTTGATCGCCGGCATCGGGGCCGGGCGCCGGCTGGCGCTCGACCACCGACACGTCCGCGGCGGGGTCGTCGTCGCGGGCCACGAGCCGCGTCCACCAGCGGCCGCGGCGCTTGTGGTCCAGACAGCGGTTGACCAGGATCCGATAGAACCACGTCGAGAAGCGGGCGTCGCCCCGGAAGCGCTCGGCGGCCTCCCAGACGCGGATGAAGGCGTCCTGCGAGACGTCGCGCGCGTCCTCGGCGTTGCGCAGGAGCGACCACGCCAGACGATACGCTCGGCCCTGATACCGCGCGACCAACAGGTCGAAGGCCGCATCGTCCCGCGCCGCGATCCGCCGGCACAGCGTCTCATCGGAAGCCGCCTCCTGCTCGTCGGTCACCCGGCCCTCTGCCGTCCACGATCCCACTCCCGAATCGCCGGCGGAAAGATTTAGGCGCCCGGGGCCGGCCGGCGTGGCCCCGGGCGCGTGCCGTCGTTACTTCGCGGCCTGATCGGCCTTCAGATCCCTGCGGTCTTGCCGGAGGTCGCGGCGATCCTGCCGCCGGTCGCGCCGATCCTTGCGCAGGTCCTTCGCGTCCGCGCGCCGGTCCTTCACGTCGGCGTTCAGATCCTTGCGATCCGCGCGGATGTCCTTCAGGTCGCCCTTCACGGCGTCCTTGTCGCCGGCCTTGCGGTCGGCTGCGAGCTCGCGACGATCGGCGCTCAGGTCGCGCCGGTCGCCACGGATGTCCTTCGTGTCCTGCTGGATGTCCCGACGATCCTGACGGATGTCGCGGCGGTCGCCGCCAAGGTCGCGTCGGTCCTGGCGGATATCCTTGCGATCCTGCTTCACATCGTTCGGCCTGACGTCCTGTGCGAGCGCCGGCGCTGTCAGGAGCGCCGCCGCCATGCCCGTCATCGCGATCGCCATCGTCAGCTTCATGTTCATCTCCTGGTAGGGGGATGACCTCTACTCCTGTAAGACGAGGGCCGTGTCGCGTTCTGTTTACAGCCGGATACGGTGGATTTCTAACTTGCTGAAAAGAAAGGGGCGTCGCCACACGCTCGGCTCGCTGGCCGCGCCGTTGCACCCGTCGCGGTGTAGGAGGTGGCGCCCCATGATCCACCGCGAGAAGGTCCCCACCGCGTGGGAGGGCTGTGAGATCTCCGTCGTCACCGAGCGCCTGGGCGACGGCCGCTGGGCCGTCGTCGCCGGCATCAGTCAGACGACGCCCGAGCACACGCGCACCGTCGACCTGCCGGTGCCGAGCGAGACCTTCGCGACCGAGGAGGAGGCGAAGGCGTACGGCCTGCTGCAGGCGGAGCGCTGGCTGGAGAAGAACATGCCGAAGACCGAGGCGGCCTGAGCGCGGCTGATCCTGAGCGCGGCTAATCCAGGATGACGAGGCCGCGGTGGGAGCGATTGACGACCGTGCCTCCACCGCGTGTGACGAGCACCGTCTCCTTGACGTTGACGCCGAAGCCGCCGAGCTCGTAGTACGGCGTCTCCACGCGCAGCACCATGCCGGCCTCCAGCGGGTCGCCGCCCGGCCGGAGCCACGGGGCTTCGGCGGGATCGAGCCCGATGCCGTGGCCGGCGTGGTGCCGGCGGAACTCCGGCAGGCCGGCGGCACGCACCCCGGCCACCGCCGCCTCGAAGACGGCGCCGCCGGGCACGCCCGGCCGGATCGCGTCGAGGCCCGCCTGGACGCCGGCCTCGACCGCGTCGTACGCGCGCTGCCCGCGCGCGTCGGGCTCGCCCAGCACGGCCATGCGCGCGACGTCGCCGCGATAGCCCTTGAAGATGCAGCCGAGGTCGAAGCGCACGAGGTCGCCGGCGCGTAGCGCGCGCTCGGTCGGATACGCCGCCGGCAGCGCGGTGTTCTCGCCGAACGTGATGGTCGTCGCGTACGGCGTCGCGTTCCGCGCCGCGACGGCATGCTCGTGGATCTCGACCGCCTCGCGCTCCGTCGTGCCGGCCTTCAGCTCGCCGAGCACCGCGTGGATCGACTCCTCCGCGATGCGCAGCGCCTGCGCCAGACAGTCGATCTCGTAGGGGCCCTTCACGGCCCGCGCGCGGGCGACGATGCCCACGGCCGGCGTGACGCGCACACCGGCGAGCCGCGCGGCGATCGCGCCGGCGGCCGCCCGCGACAGCGCCGCGTCGTCGAGCCCCA
>QHSB01000095.1 GCA_003220335.1 Candidatus Rokuibacteriota bacterium | reverse complement strand
CTGACGCCGGCCTCGCTGTTCTCGGGCATCGCCTTCATCCGGTACCGGCGCCTGCTGCTCGGCTTGATGTCGCTCGATCTCTTCGCCGTCCTGCTGGGCGGCGCCACCGCGCTGCTGCCGATCTACGCGCGCGACATCCTCGGCACCGGCCCGTGGGGTCTCGGCCTGCTGCGCGCGGCGCCCGCGTGCGGCGCGCTGGCCATGTCGGTGGTGCTCACGCGCCGTCCGGTCGAGCGTGGCGCCGGGCCCGCGTTCTTCGCCGGCGTCTTCGTGTACGGCGCCGCCACCATCGTGTTCGGCGTCTCGACGAGCCTCGGCCTGTCGCTGGCGGCGCTGGCGGTGCTCGGCGCGTCGGACCTGCTCAGCGTCGTCATCCGACAGTCACTGGTCCAGATCCGCACGCCCGATGACATGCGCGGCCGCGTGAGCGCCGTGCACTCGCTGTTCACCGGCACCTCGAACCAGCTCGGCGAGTTCGAGTCCGGCGGCGATTCGAACTGGCCGACGCACACTCGTCGGAAGATCGCCTATGATGTGGCGCACTCGACCCGGTGCCCAGGAGGACAGCATGAGGCTCATCGACCGGCGCACATTCCTCGGCGGGGCAGGCCTCGCGGCGGCCGCCGCCGTCCTCGGTGAAGGCGCGTTCTGCTCCGCCCGCGCGGACAAGCCCGTCAACTTCTCCGGCTGGGTCTTCAAGCCCGACACGGTGAAGGACTACGTGGACTTCTTCAACAAGAAGCACGGCGGTCAGGTGAAATACGACGCCGTCCCGTGGGCCACGTACCACCCGACCATGGAGACGCGCGCGATGGCGGGCGAGGTGGTGGACGTCATGTACTGCAACTCGGCCAACCGCGAGCGCTGGGTCGACAACGGCCTCATTCGTGCGCTGGACGATCTGCCGGGCATGGACGAGCTGAAGAAGAAGATGGCGCCGGGAAATCTCGAGGCCGCCCGGAGCCGCGACGGCGCCAAGGTGGTCGGCCTGCCCTACTTCACGAGCATCTTCATCCTCATGTACAACGAGCCGATGCTCCAGCAGGCCGGCATCAAGGGGCCGGCGAAGAGCTGGGACGAGCTGATGGAGCACGCCGCCAAGCTCAAGCGCGACAAGATCAGCGACACGCCGTACCTGCCGAACTGGAACAACAGCGGGTCCGGCACCATGCCGCAGTTCCTGAGCGACTGCCACTCGGAAGGCGCCGGCGTCTTCGACGCGAAGAACAAGGTCATCGTCGACCAGGAGCCCGGCGCGGCGCGCGCCATGGAGCGCTGGCAGAAGGCGTACAAGGACGGGCTCGTGAACCCCGAGGTGCTCACCAAGACCTCGTCGACCGACACGCACCGGCTCTTCTGGACCGGCCGCTACGCCTATCACACGAATCACTCCTACTACCTCAAGACCATCGCGGGGGAGCCGGAGAACTCCAAGCTGGCCCCGAAGAAGGCCAGGATGGCGATGTATCCCGGCAACGGCCAGACGCACATGTTCACGGAGTGGTACACGATCAACGCCAAGACGAAGGTGCTCGAGGACGCGTGGAAGCTCGCCCGCTTCCTCGGCGGCAATCTGAACGGCGACTGGTACGTGCAGCGCCAGTGGTGTCTCATCGCCGGGCTCGACAACGCGTACCCCGAGATGTACGACAACCCCGAGATCATCCAGTCGTACGACCGGTGGGTCGACCTCAAGCTCCTGCGCGAGCAGTACAAGAAGGGCCGCTCGATCAACGCGTTCAAGGAGCCGTGGTTCAGCGAGTACGACAGCAAGGCCATCGCCGTCGTGCACAACATCATCCGCGGCACCTCCACGGTGCCGAAGGGACTCAAGGAGCTGGCGGCGCTGCAGAAGTCGCTGGCGTAGTCGTCGGGTGAAGCGGTCGGAGCGCGCGCTGGCCTGGCTCTTCGTCGGGCCGGCGCTGCTCGTGATCGGGCTGGTCGTCGTCTTCCCGCTCGCCTACTCGCTCTGGCTGTCGTTCACCGACGTCAATCTCCTGCGCGCCACCGGACCGGCCCTCGAGCTCTGGGGGATGCGGGTTCCGCTCTTCCACTGGATCGGCGCGCGCAACTACACGCAGGTGCTGGCCGACCCGCTCTACTGGGATTCGCTCTGGCGCACGCTCTATTTCGTCGCCGCCTTCGTGGCCGAGGCCGCGCTGGTGGGGTTCGGCATGGCGCTCGTCCTCAACGAGCGGTTCCCGGGGCGGCCGCTGCTGCGCAGCCTGCTGCTGGTGCCGTGGTCGCTCTCGCGCATCGTGGTCGGGCTGCTGTGGATCGGGATTCTCGACTTCGAGTTCGGCGCGCTCAACGGGCTGCTGCTGCGGGCGGGCCTCGTCGACGGCGCCATCGCCTTCTTCAAGGAGGGCTGGAGCGCGCTCAACGTCCTCGTATCGGTCTACATGTGGAACCAGGCGCCGTTCGCCACGCTGCTCTTCCTGGCCGGCATGCAGTCGATCTCCGAGGATCTGTACGCGGCGGCCGAGGTGGACGGCGCCGGCTACTGGCGCCGCCTGTGGTTCGTGACGCTGCCCGCGCTCCGTCCGATCGTGTTCCTCGTGCTGGTGCTGGCGACCGTGAACGGCTTTCTCATGCTCGACCTGATCTACGTCCTCACGATGGGCGGTCCGGGGTACGACACGACGACCGTGTCGTGGCACGGTTTCAAGACCAGCTTCACGTTCTTCAAGTTCGGACCGGGCACGGCCATCCTCTACACGCTCACTGCGCTCTGCCTGCTGCTCACCGTCGCCTATCACCGGCTGGTCCTCGCCCGCTTCGAGCCGGAGGCCTGAGCGCGTGACGGCGCGGGCTCGCTATCGCGGCGGCAACTACCGCCGGCGCTCCGCCGGCAGCCGGATCGTTCTCTATATCACGGTGGCCGCGGTGGCGCTGTGGCTCGTGGCACCCTTCGGCTGGCTCTTCGTGACGAGCGTGTCCTATCAACGAAACCTCCTGGCCCGGCCGTTCCGGCTCGTCCCGCCGGAGGTGACCTTCGACAACTACCGCATGATCCTGGGGCTCGTCCGGTTCCATGCCGAGGGCCAGGCCGGCAAGATCCTCGCGTCCATGTGGAACAGCCTGGTGGTCGCCCTCGTCGTCACCGGGGTCAATCTTGTGGTGGGCACGACCGCCGGCTACGCGTACGCGCGCTTTGCGTTCCCGCTGAAGACGTTCTCGTTGTTCGCGCTGCTCTTCACGCGGATGCTGCCGACCATCGTGCTCATTCCGGCCTTCTTCATCGTGTTCCGGGCGCTCGGCCTGCAGAACACGCTCACCGGGCTCGTGGTCGCCTATTGCTCCTTCACGCTGCCCTTCACGGTGTGGATCATGAAGGCGTACTTCGAGACCATTCCCGCCGACCTCGACAAGAGCGCCCTCGTCGACGGCTGCAATCGCTTCCAGGCCTACTGCCGCGTGATCCTGCCGGTGTCGGGGCCGGGCCTGGTCGCCGGCGGCGCCTTCACCTTCATGCTCTGCTGGAACGAGTTCGTGGTCGCGCAGATCCTCAACACCAAACCCGGCACCACCACCCTGCCGCCGGTGATCGCCGGCATGAACGGCCAGATCAACATCGACTACTCGGTGATCGCCGCCTCCGGCTTCCTCGGCGCGCTCCCGGCCGTCCTGCTCGTCCTCGTCTTCCAGAAGTACATGGTGCAGGGTCTCACCGCCGGGTCCGTGAAGGGCTGACGGGACGGCGCCGCTTGCTCGGTACGGACCGGAATGCGATTATGTACGTACGGAGGCTCTGGCCATGCGCAAGAAGCTGACACGGACGGGAAACAGTCTGGCGCTCGTCCTCGACAAGCAGCTCCTCGATCGCGTCGGGATCGACGCCGACACCCCGATCGAGGTCTCGACCAACGGCCAGGTGATCGTCCTGTCGCCGGTCCGCGATCACCGGCGCACCGGCAAGCTCAAGAAGATCGTGACGGAGGCCCACAAGCGTTACGGCGGCGTGTTCCGGCGCCTCGCGGAGTAGCGCTCCCAGGGACATCCACGTGCGCGTCGAGTTCCTCACGCTCGACGAGATTCTCTCTCTCCATGCGGACCAGATCGCGCGGTACGGGGGCTCGGCGTCGGTCCGCGACGTCGGACTCCTCCAGTCGGCGCTGGCGATGCCCGCGGCGACGTTTGGCCATGAGCTCCTGCACGCGAGCCTCGATGAGCAAGCGGCGGCGTACCTCTTCTACCTCGTGAAGAATCACCCGTTCGTCGATGGCAACAAGCGGACGGGGCTCGTCGCGATGCTCGTCTTCCTGGGCCTGAACGGCCAACGGCTCGAGGCGCCCGACGACGAGCTGGCCGATCTCGTGCTCGGCGTGGCCGCGGGACGAATCAGCAAGGCCGACGTGGCCGTCTTCGTGCGACACCACCGCCGACCGCAGCCGCGCTGAAGGTGGACGCGGCAGGCCGGCGGTATACTCACCGCGCGGCTGGGAGGTACCCATGAGGCGTTCCATCTCGTGCGTCCTCGGCGTGCTCCTGTCGATCCCCCTCCTCGTCGGCGTGGTCCGCTCCGCGAGCGCCGCGCCGGAAGGCACCATGACGTGGGGCGTGCACATCACGCTCGCCTCGCGCTGGCTCGATCCCGCCGAGACCGAGGGGATCATCACCCCGTTCATGGTGCTCTACGGGCTGCACGACGCGCTGGTCAAGCCGATGCCGGCCGGCCAGCAGACGCCGAGTCTCGCCGACTCGTGGACGGCCGGCAAGGACGGGCTCACGTACGAGTTCGTCATTCGCCGCGGCGTGAAGTTCCACAACGGCGACCCGGTGACGCCGGCCGACGTGAAGTTCTCGTTCGAGCGCTACCGGGGTGCGGGCGCCAAGCTGCTCAAGGAGCGCGTGCGCGAGATCCAGATCATCGATCCCGGCCGCGTACGCTTCGTGCTCAAGGAGCCCTGGCCGGACTTCATGACGTTCTACGGCACCTCGGCCACCGGCGCCGGCTGGATCGTGCCGAAGGCGTACGTCGAGAAGGTCGGCGAGGACGGATTCAAGAAGGCGCCGATCGGCGCCGGGCCGTACAAGTTCGTGAGCTTCAACCCCGGCGTCGAGCTGGTGATGGAAGCCTGGGACGGCTACTGGCGCAAGGTCCCCAACGTCAAACGGCTGGTGTTGCGTAGCCTGCCCGAGGAGACGACGCGCGCGGCCGCCCTCAAGAAGGGCGAGATCGACATCGCCTACCTGCTGACGGGGCCGGTGGCCGAGGACATCCAGCGCACGCCGGGCTTCAAGCTCGTCGCGCCGAAGGACTCGCAGGGCACGTTCTGGCTCGACCTGCCCGACCAGTGGGATCCGAAATCACCGTGGCACGACCGGCGCGTGCGCCAGGCCGCGAGCTACGCGATCGACCGGCAGGCGCTCAACCAGGCCGAGACGCTGGGCTTCAGCAAGCCGACGGGCTCGCTGATCCCGCGCGTGCTCGAGTTCTCACGCTTCTTCGAGCCCGATCCTTTCGATCCCGCGAGGGCCAGGCGGCTGCTCGCCGAGGCCGGCTATCCCAGCGGTTTCGACGCCGGCGATCTGTACCCGTGGCCGCCCTACTTCTCGATGGGCGAGGCGCTGGCCGGGTATCTTCAGAGCATCGGGATCCGGACGAAGCTGCGGACCATGGAGCGGGCGGCCATGACCACGGCGTGGCGCGAGAAGAAGCTGAAGAACGTGATCGTGGGCATCACGGGGGCGGCCGGCAACGCCGCCACGCGGCTCGACGCCTACGTCAGCAAAAACGGCATCTACACCTCGGGCGTGATGCCGGACGTCGAGGACCTCTTCCAGCGTCAGGCGCGCGAGACCGACGTGAAGAAGCGCGAGGCGCTCATCCACCAGATCCAGGAGATCCTGCACGAGCGCGTGACCCACATCCCGCTCTACGAGCTGGCGTTCATCTGGGGCGTCGGGCCGCGCGTGGAGGAGCCGGGCATCAATCTGATCCGGAGCTTCGCGTACTCGGGACCGCTCGAAGATGTGAAGGTGAAGCGGCCATGACCCGCGCCGGCCATCGGATCTTCGATGCCGACACCCACATCATCGAGCCCGTCGAGCCGATCGAGGCGTACCTGTCGGCGGCCGACCGCGCCCGGCTGGCCGCGCTGGGGCCGCTCGTGCAGCGCGCGCCGGCCAAGGCCGGGATGTCGCGCTACGTGATCGGCAAGCGCCCGAAGCTGAACCGGAAGCTCGGCTCGCTCGAGCGCGTCGATCCGCCGTCGGCGACGGCGCGCGGCGCGCGCGACGGCGGCACCCCGTGGGACGTGCGCTGGCAGGGGCCGCCGTTTCCGAGCGATCGCGTCAGCTTCGATCCGCACGCGCGCGTGCGCGACATGGACATCGAGGGCATCGACGCGAACATGGTCCTGCCCTCGGGCGGCGTGCCCGCCTTCGCGGGGCTCGACGACGTCGCGCTCGAGGCCGCGATGTACCAGGCGTACCACCGCTTCCTCGCCGACTATTGCGCGCCGTATCCGGACCGCCTGACGAGCGTGATCCTCGTCTCGGCGCGTGACACCGCAGCCGCCGTCACCGAGATCCGCCGCTGCAGCCGCGAGCCGTGGCCGGTCGGTATCTTCCCCATCTGCCCGCCGGAGATGTCGCTCGACGAGCCGGCCTGGGAGCCGATCTGGGCGGCCGCGCAGGAGCACGACCTCACGGTCGTCATCCACTCGTTCACGATGACGATCCCGTATCCGCCCGGCGTCTGGGACACGTGGGACAACGTCTTCCTGCAGCGCGCCGCCGGCCACGTGTGGAACGCGCAGCGCAACCTGGCGGCGGTCATCGGCGCCGGCGTGCTCGACCGGTATCCCGCGCTGCGGCTGACGTCGCTCGAGTGCGGCCACGGCTGGCTTCCGTCCTGGGCCGCGCGGCTCGACGAGCTGGCCGAGATGTCGCGCCACGCACTGCCGCCATTGAAGCAGAAGCCGAGCGACTACATCCGCGGGCCGCAGTACTTCCAGAGCATCCAGATCTACGAGGGCGAGCAGTCGCTGCGCCACGCCTTCGAGGCGCTCGGCGAGGACACCCTGATGTTCGCCACCGACTATCCGCACTCCGAGAGCTGGTTTCCGAAGTCCGCGGAGATCGTGCTGGGCTGGACGTCGCTAGCCGAGTCGCAACGCCGCAAGCTGCTCTGGGACAACGCGCTGCGGTGCTACCGGCGCTTCGCCTCGCGCGCGGCCGTCACGGCCACCGCCTAGCGGCGAGGACTCCAGAGCCGGACGCCGACGCGCTCCGCCCCTTTTCGGAGGCGCTCGTCGGCGGTCGCGAGAACGGCCGAGTGTGACGCCGCGAGCGCGAGATACATGCAATCGTAGACGGGATGGCCGAGCTCGGCGGCGAGGCGCGCGGCGGGTCGCAGGAGCGTCGCCGCCGCGACCCACACGATCTGCAGGGCCAGCAAGCGCGTCACGGCCTGCTCGATATCGGCAAGGTCCATCTCGCGGCGCCGGAGTCTCTTCCACCACGCGTTCGTGGCCTCGACCGCCATTAGATCGGGCGCAAGGAGCATCGACTCCGTTTCGAGCAGCCGCGCGGCTCCTCGCGGGTCCGGCTCGCTCGTGAACCAGACAGCGGCCATCGACGCGTCGACGACGATCGGCCCGCTTGCCAACGTGTACGGCGTCGCCCGTTCGCGCACGCGCCCACCGCGCCGGCGAGCCGTCGAGCGGGCCGTCACCGGTCCCGGTCTTCCCTGATGAGGTCGACGCTACTCACACGGGACGGGGGCTGACGCGCGCGGATGGCAGCGGCTTGGGCCGCAATTTCCCGGCGCGTCCACCGCGTTCCCTCGGCCAGCACACGGCGCGCTTCCTGCTCCACCGAGACGCCGCGCAGGCGAGCCTGCAACCGCAGCCGCTCAGCCACCTCGTCGTCGAGATTGCGAATGGTGATGGTCGCCATGGCCTCGATGCTATCACATCATGCTAGCATCGATAGCGCGATCGGCTAGCGCTCCGCGGTCATGGCCGCACGATCACGTCGACCAGGGCCGGGCGCCCGTCCTTCACCACGGCAAGCGCGCGACGCAGCGCCGGGCCGACGGCGGCCGCCGTCTCGATGGGGCCCTCGGCGTGCACGCCGAAGCCCTGGGCGAGCCGCGCGAAGTCCGGCGCGGGGTCGTCGATACGGATGCCGACGACCTTGTTCTCGACCGGCCGCCCGCGCGTCTTGGCCACGACCTCCTGGTGCTCCTCGTCGTTGCCGTACGTGCGGTTGTTGAACATCACCGTCAGCAGCGGCAGGCGGTGATGCGCCGCGGTGTAGAGCCCGCTCACGACGTAGAGCAGGTCGCCGTCCGATTGTAGATTGACGCAGAGCTTGCCGGAGCCGCGGTGGGCGAGCGCGACGCCGAGCGCGGCCGGCAGCCCGTAGCCGAGCCCGGCGCCGCCGCTGCCGCCGTAGGCACGCTCGGGCTGCCAGTCCCACAGCCGGCGCGCCCAGCCCTTGGCGGTGCCGTTGGCGAGCACCCAGTCCTCATCCTTGATGACGTCCCAGATCTCGGCGGCGAAGACCGACGGCGCGAGCGGCGTGAGCGAGCGCTCCAGCTTCGCCGTGGCCTGCCACTCCGCGCGCAGGGCGGCGTGGCGCGCGGCGATGCGCTCGGCGCGCTGGCGGCGCTCGACGGCGCGCGGATCGCGCTCGAGCCGGTCCTCTACCGCGGCCAGCAACGCGGGCAAGGCGAGCGCGGCGTCGGCGGCGATCGGCAGATCGACGGGCACCAGCGACTGGAACGTGTGCGCCCAGCTGCGGATCGCGTAGTCGTCGAGCGAGATCGCGATCACGCGCGCGGTCTCGTTGTGCAGGCGCACGGCGCGCGTGGCGCGGTCCGTCTGGCCGAGCGCGCCCAGGAAGTTGGTGACGTCGAGCGCGAGGACGACGTCGGCGTCGGCCACGACCTCCGCGTGCGCGCCGCTCATGTCGAGCGGGTGGCGGCCCGGCACGCTGGGGCGTCCCTCGGACTCACCGGCGAGATCCACGAGCGGCGCCGCCAGGCGCTCGGCCAGGCGGCCGAGTGCGCCGGTCGCCTCGGGACGGCGGCCGAGCGACTCGACGACGATCAGAGGAAAGCGCGCCTCGACCAGCCGGCGCGCCGCCTCGTCGATGGCACGCGGATCGGCGTGCGGCGGCGTCGCCGGCTGAAAACGCGTGACGTCCGGCACGACCACGGGACGCTCCAGCACCTGCTCTTGAAGGTCGGCGTCGAGACACAGGTAGACCGGCCCCTGCGGTTCCGTCCGCGCCAGGCGCCAGGCCCGCAAGAGCGCCTCGGGGATCGCGGCCACGCTGGCCGGCTGGTCGTCGAGCTTGACGTAGTCGCGCACCTGCGTGCCCTGCACGAGCGCGGTGTGGATCCAGTCGATCCACGGCCGCCGGCGCGTGGCGTCCATGGGCCCGGTGGCGCCGAGGACGAGGATCGGCGCGCGGTCGCAGAACGCGTTGAAGATGGCCATGCTCGCATGCTGCAGGCCGACGATGTCGTGCACGACGGCCGCCATGGGCGCGCCCTTCGCCTTGGCGTAGCCGTGGGCGAGGGCCACCGCGATCTCCTCGTGCAGCGTGAGGATCATCTCCGGATCGCCCTTGCCGTGGTTGACGAGCGAGTCATGCAGGCCGCGGAACGTGGCGCCCGGATTGATGGCGACGTGCTCGACACCGACCGCGCGCAGCAGGTCGACGACGAGGTCGGAGCCGTATGTCATCGCGCGGCCTGCGCGGGCGCACTGGTGGCGAGGAACGCGCGCCAGGCGGCCCAGTACTCGCGCCACGTCGCCTGCATGTCGTAGTGGTGCGCGCCCCGGATCGTGAAGAAGGTCTTGGGTT
>QHSB01000094.1 GCA_003220335.1 Candidatus Rokuibacteriota bacterium | reverse complement strand
CCACGCTTTCAGGCCGTTCGACGCGAGCCACCGCGCCACATGGCTCAGGTCGGCGTTGCCGACGAGATCCTCGAGCCAGCCCGGCGATCGCGGAGCGCGGGCCGGCTCACGTCACGCCGCACGTATAGCAGGTCAAACGTGATCAGCACCGGCGGCGTGCCCACTTCGGCGGCGTAAGAAGTCGGATGCTTTTGCACCAGCCCAGCGGCCAGGAAGTTGCCAACGCATGGTGACGCCGCCGGGCGTGCAAATAACTGAACTCGCTGGAAAATCCTGCGAAACGGAGGCTCGGCATGCCGCTTGCCCCTATGACTGGTCGGGAGGGGCGGACGTCATGGCTACCAGTCGAGCGCGAGTTGGCAGAACGACAGTTTGGACCGCTGCACTCATCCTTCTACCTGTGAGTGTGATCGCCTTGGTGCTATGTCTCGAGTCCTATGCGGCGTGGCTTCACTTCCGGCTGGCGGCCGACGAGCCTATACCTCCCCAGCTCGAATGGCTGCGCTCCGCGCTCACGGCAGTCCACGGTCGCGGACTGTACTGATTCGTTCCCTCACGGGTCCCCGGCAGCAGCCGTCGCCGAGGCTGGAGCGCCCAACGTTGAATGTCGCCGCCGTTTTTGCGTGTGCTCGTCGTATCGTTGGCAGCCGGCGCCCGCGGCGGGTTAATGGATTGGGCGTTCTGCGAGCTCGATTGGCTCATCCACGAGGAGCGGATCTCGTGATGATGCACGAGGCCACCGAGAACTGGCGCTTAGTATCCCTTTCCACGCGATACGCCGTGGAATGGTTCGCTCCCCTTCCCCGCGGCTAAAGCTGTGGACCCGACTTCCCGGATAGGGTGCCATGCTGAGAGACGCCTATCACTTCGCCGCGCTGGCGAGGCGTCCCCATGGTCCGGCATTGAAAGCGCGTGGGCCAACCCCCATGTGAGGCCACCACATCATCACGATGCTGAACGACGTCCTCACGGCCGAGCTCACCGCCGTCAAGCAGTACTTCATCCACGCGCGGATGTCCGAAACCTGGGGCGGTGAGCGCCTCTGGAAGAAAGTCCGGGAAGAATCGATTGGTGAGATGCGCCACGCCTATAGACCAAACCCTGAAAAGGATCTCGTCAAGATCGCTGGTTCGGATGCAGCTCGAGGAGGTCGTGATGCTCGGGTTTCCAAGACAACTCGTCACGCACGACACGGTCATGTGAGCCAGGATGGTCTGAGTGCCAAGGCGTGCATGTTCGTCCGGCCTTAAGTATTTGAACCTTCAGGTGTTGACACTTGCCGTGCCAGGGCATTCGGCTTGCACACCAGCTCGTACATGTTTCCAACGAGCCGCTGCCCACTCGGGGCGGCAGGATTCACCCTCGCCGAAGTAATGATAGCCGTCGCGGTGCTCACCATCGGCCTTTTGGCGATCGGTGTGGGTTTTCAGCAGGCCACGAGCGGCGTCGCGACCGGACGCGGCGAAACCACAGCAGTATTCCTTGCGGAGCAGCGTATCGAGCAACTGAAGGCCCAAGCGCTCATCAACTTTTCGGCGGCGGCGCTCGCCGCAGGAACGACGACCGATTATTGCGCTGGGGGGACGGCCTGCCAGGGGAGTCCGGTCAGCGGACCGTCGTATACGCGGACGACGACCATTACAGACATGGCGACGGGCGTGGCGGGTTGTCCGGCCACCCCCCTCTCGTGCAAGGAGGTACAGGTACGGGTGACGTACCGACCTGTGACAAGCTCCGGCGACCTGAGTATGCAGCGAACGGTGGACGTCTTCACTCTCCTCGGGCCGAGAACATGAAGACCACCATGCGGCAGACGAGGCTTGGACGGCTCACCGGAGTGCGTGGCTTCACCCTCGTCGAGCTTCTCATCACTACGGCGCTCGTCGGTATGGTGATGGCCGGACTCTACGTCATGCTTGCCTCGAGCCAGGAAGCCTACCTCGTCGGCACCAATCAGGTCGAGGCCGTGCAGAATCTTCGGCTGGGGGTGGACCGCATGGTGCAGGACCTGCGGGTGGCAGGCTACTGCCCGACCTGCTCGAACGCGTGCACAGCTCCATTCGCCGCGATCACAGCGCAGTCGGCCACCGGGTTCACCATCCAATACGACTGGAATGCCGACTACAACTGTGGCACCGGGGCCGGTATCAACACCACCGGCAGCGTGAACTATCTCGGAACCGGTACTCAGCGCGGTGAGAACGTCGTTTACGCCGTCACGGGCACTAACCTCACGCGTCGCGAAATCGGCCTCGACGCCGCCCCAGTAGTCCTCGCGAGCGGCGTCGTGTCAGCAACGTTCACATATCTGGATGCGAACGATGTCGTGACCACGACGTCCGCCAACATCCGCCGCATCGCGATTGCGATTACCGCCCAGCCGCAGAATCAGCCGGCTGCGACACAGCAAGGGCGGGCATCGGTCAGCGTCCAGGACAGTGTTCGGCTGCGGAACCGACTGCAGTAGCTCAAGGAGCGACTTATGCGACGACGACGGCATACGCTGCGCAACGAACAAGGCGTCGCGCTGATCCTCGCCATCATGGTGCTTCTTTGCTTGACGGGGCTCGTCCTGAGCTATCTGTCTGTCAGCGCACTCGAGCCGCAGATCTCGCGAAATCTCTCGGACGGCACGCGACTGCGCTATCTGGCCGAAGCGGGCATCGAGCGCGGCTACAATCTGCTGACGAAGACCGGGGATTGGAACACGGTGCTCGGCGGGGCCACCGTCGGCGCACCCTGGGTGGCGCTTGCGGGTCTCACGAACGCCGCGATCACGGCCGCGACGAACGGTGGCACGTTCAGTGTCACGGTTCGCAACGACAATGGCGCGGCTGACACGCCGTTCACGGGTCTCAGCAACACAACCGTGCCGCCGATGGACAGCTCGCCGACGGCGGAAAGCAATGGTGTGCTGATCATGCGCTCCACGGCGACGTTCAACGGCGCGACGAAGACCCTTGAAGTCGTGGTGCGACGCACGCTATTGCCTTCCTTCCCGGGCGCGGTCAACACGCCGGGGCGGCAGGATGATACCTATATCAACACGACAGCATTCACCTTCGACGGCCGTGACTACGCATGCACCCTGCCCGGCAACGGGTGCGACACCGCCTCGAACTGGACCACCACGGCAAACCCCATGAAGTACGGCCAGGCGACGCAGCCGGGCACCCAGTCGAACGTCAGCACCGCATACGAGACGAACGCCGAGAACGCATACAACAGCATCGCCAAGCAGAACAACGTGATGGGCAAGAGCCAGACGAATGGCGCCTTCACGAGCGGAGTGAACACGGTTGCTTCGGACGCCTCGCTGAACCCAACTGCCATGGACAATTTCATCAATCTCGTCGCGAGCAACCCGGCCACAAACGTGCTGCAAAGCACGCAGGCATGCCCCATGGTCCTGACAGGCAGCACGTCGGGCCTGACGAACACGCCAACGCTGACCAACGGGTGCGGCACGAACGCGACGCTGAACCTCGGAAGCCGCGACGACCCGAAGCTCGTCTTTTTCCGTGGCGACCTCGACCCGACGTCCAACTTCACCGGCCTCGCGCTGAACAGCGGTATCAAGGGCGCGGGTATCCTGGTGATCCAGGACGGCGACATGAAGAATTTTGGAACGCTGGAATGGGATGGGCTCGTGATCGTTAGCGGCTCATACACAGGCCTGGGGCTCATGAACAGCAGCACGACCACGATCCGCGGTGCGGCCGTCGCATATGAAGCCCAGGCGGGTGAGGCGAGTGGCTTCTTCGAGCTGTACCTCGGCACGGTCACCAGTGCATCGATCCGCTCGAGCAAGCAGGACGTGGACATGGTGCAGCTGATGCGGTCGATGCACTCGATTACCAACTGGCGCGAGGTCTAACGATGCGGCGCCTGTTAGGCGCTGGCCTCGTCGCCGTCATTGTCAGCGGTTGCCAACAGGCACCGCCGACACGGATGGCGACTCAAACCGTCGTCGTCGGTTCGCGTACAACGAAACTGGTGACCGAGGGCGACGCGCTCGCCGCGCAGAACGATTGGGCCGGCGCGGCGTTGAAGTATCAAGCCGCCCTCAACGACGAGCCGGGCGAGGTCAAGATCCGATTCGCGCTCGCCTCGGCTCTGACGCACCTCGGTCGTCGGGAAGAGGCGGTCGAGCACTTCAACGAGGTGGTGCGTCGCGGTAAGCCGGGATCGGCCGAGGTTCGGATAGCACGCGACTGGCTCATAGCCGCATCCGCGGCGGACGCCAGCGCCATGTCCTCGGCGTCGACTAACTCCGCCTCTGCGGCGACACCGGCTGAGCCAGCACCCACAACGACGCCGACGACCGGACGCGTCAGCGGCAAGCTCGCGTATCAGAACATCGATCCTCGAGACCGTCGCATCCTGGTCGCGATTACGTTGACCGGAGACGACACTGCCAACCGCGACGTCAGACGGCGCCGCGGCGATTTCAGGATCGGGCGCGGCTACGAGTTCAATAACCTGCCACCGGGCACGTACACACTCTTCGCCGAGGCCAGCGGCACCCGCATGTGGGAGCAACGTGTGACGGTCGAGGCGAATCAAGCGACAGTTCTGGATCTGAGCGATGCAAATGCAGCCGCGCCTGCCAATTTCATCCCAGCCGAAGAGTGATTCGAGCTTACTGAACTACACGGGGCTCCGCGTGAGCCCGGCCGCCTAACGCCGCGCGCGGTTTCCCGGATTGAGATTACTTGCGCGCTTTCGGTCGTGCGCCGGCGAGGGCGGTGGCAACGTCTTTCACCATCGTCGCCCAACAAGGCGGCGCTCGCCGCGAAATTCGACGGACAGCCTCGCGGGCGCGTGCCTACATTCGCGTTCCGCGGTTCGGCATTCTCGCGCGCTCGCCTCGGCCGCCTCGATCTGGGGTGCGCACATGGGTGTGATTCCGACTGCGCTCAGCCAGGTCACCAGCCAGGTGACGAACGGTCAGGGCCAGGTGGCCGGTCCATTCATCGCCGCCATCCCGGGAAGGGGGCCCTCGCGGCCCCCGTCTTCGCCATTTAGATACGTCTCTCGCGCATCACACTAGGCGCCGCGCGGCGCGTCGGCTATCATCGCCGCATCATCCAGACCGAGTTCGTGCACGAGACGGTCCGACGCATCTGGGGTTATGGCCGCTTCCTTCCGCTGCAGCAGGAAGCGATCGACGGTGTCCTCGCTGCCCGTGACTCGCTCGTCGTGCTGCCCACCGGCGGTGGCAAGTCGCTCTGCTACCAGGCGCCGGCCGCGCACCTGCGCCGTCTCGCCGTCGTCGTCTCACCGCTGATCGCGCTCATGAAGGACCAGGTGGACGGCCTGCGCCAGGCCGGCGTCCCGGCGGCGATGGTCAACAGCAGTCAGACCGCGGCCGACCGTGCCGCCGTCATGCGCTCCGTCGACGCCGGCGGCGTGCAGCTGCTCTACGTCGCCCCCGAGCGCCTGGTCATGGACGGGTTCCTCGAGCGCCTGCGACGCGCGCAGCCGGCCTTCGTCGCGGTGGACGAAGCGCACTGCATCAGCCAGTGGGGCCACGACTTCCGGCCGGAGTACCGGCAGCTCCGCGTCCTGCGCGACGCGTATCCCGCGCTGGCGGTCCACGCCTACACGGCCACGGCGACGCCGCCCGTGCGCGATGACATCGTCGCGGAGCTGCGGCTGCGGGACCCGCTGGTCCTCGTCGGCTCGTTCGACCGTCCGAACCTCGTCTACCGCGTGCGCCCGCGCACCGATCGCCTCGCGCAGGTGGCCGCCGCGATCAACCGGCACCGGGATCAGGCCGGCATCGTCTACTGCATCCGCCGCAGCGAGGTGGACGAGTTGACCGCCGCGCTCAGGCGGCGCGGCCTCCGCGCGTTGCGCTACCACGCGGGGCTGACGGACGACGAGCGCCGCGCCAACCAGGAGGCGTTCGTCAACGAGCGCGCCGACATCGTCGTGGCGACGGTCGCGTTCGGCATGGGCATCGATCGCT
>QHSB01000093.1 GCA_003220335.1 Candidatus Rokuibacteriota bacterium | reverse complement strand
CCTGCTCAAGGAGGGCGTGATCGTCCGGCCGATGACGCCGTTCGGGATGGAGTCCGCCCTGCGCGTGACCGTGGGCACGCCCGAAGAGAACCGCCGACTGGTGAAGGCCCTCGAGACGGTGCTGGGGAAGGCCCCCGCGTGATCGGCCGGCTGGTCGTCGTCGGCGTCGGGCTCCTGGGCGGCTCCGTCGCCCTGGCCGCGCGCGCGAGCGGAGTGGCGCGCGAGATCGTCGGCGTCGGGCGTGACCGGCAGCGCCTGGAAGGGCCGCTGCGCGCGGGCCTCGTGGACCGCATCGCCACCGACGTGGCGGCCGGCGTCGACGGTGCCGACTGCGTCGTGCTCGCCGCCACCGTGGGGGCCAACGAGCGCCTGCTCGAAAGCATCTGGGCGCGCGTGCCCGCCGGGGCGCTGCTCACCGACGTCGGATCCACCAAGCGCCGGATCGTGACCGTCGCCGAGCGCCTGGCCGCCGGCCGCCCGCTCGCGTTTCTCGGCAGCCATCCGATGGCCGGCTCGGAGAAGAGCGGCTGGCAGGTCGCGCGGGCCGACCTGTTCCGCGGCGCCACCGTCATCGTGACGCCGACGGATGCGACGGAGCCGCGCGCGATCAAGGGCGTCAGCGCGCTGTGGGAGGCGCTCGGCGCCCGGGTGAGCGCGCTCGATCCCGAGACCCACGACCGCACGGTGGCCGCCATCAGCCACCTGCCGCACGTGGCGGCGTGGGCGCTCGTCGACGCCGTCGGCCGCTTCGAGCCCGGCGCGCTGGCGTTCGCGGCGCGCGGTTTCAAGGACACGACGCGCATCGCGGCCTCGGACCCGCCGATGTGGCGCGACGTCCTGCTCGACAACGCCGACGCCATCCGGGCGAGCCTCGGCGCCTTCCGCGCGGCGCTCGACGAGCTGGAGCGCCTGCTCGCCGCGGGCGACGCGGCCGGCATCGAGGCGCTGCTGGCCCGTCTGAAGTCGACGCGGGAGGGCCTGGCGTGAACTTCCGCGTGCGTCCCGTGCGTCGATTGTCCGGCGAGTGCGAGGTGCCGGGCGACAAGTCCATCTCGCACCGCGCGGCGTTGCTCGGCGCGCTGGCCGAGGGCGTCACCGAGGTGGCTGGCTACCTCGAGGCGGAGGACTGCCTGCGCACCATCACCGCGATCCAGATGCTGGGCGTGGAGGTCACCAAGAAGGGGTCGGGCCACTACCGCATCGCGGGCGCGGGGCCGGGCGGCCTCGTCGAGCCGGGCGACGTCGTCGACTGCGGCAACTCCGGCACCACGGTGCGCCTGCTGATCGGCGTGCTCGCGGGCCAGCCGTTCTGGACGCTGCTCACGGGCGACGACTCGCTCCGCCGACGGCCGATGAAGCGCGTCGCCGAGCCGCTCACCCGCATGGGCGCCACCATCGTCGGCCGCTCCGACGGCGGACGCCTGCCGCTGGCCGTCCGCGGCGCCGCGCGACCGCGCGCGATCGCGTACGACACGCCCGTGGCCTCGGCCCAGGTGAAGTCGGCGATCCTGCTCGCCGGGCTCGCCGCCGACGGCCCGGTGACGGTGCGCGAGCCGGCGCCCTCGCGCGATCAACATCTCGTCGGCCGCTTTTCTTCTCGTGGCCGGTCTCATCGTGCCCGACGCGCGCGTGACCGTGCGCCGCGTGGGCGTGAACCCGACGCGCACGGGGCTGCTGGACGTGCTGGCCGCGATGCGGGCTCCGCTCTCCACGGCGCCCCAGGGCCCCGGCGATGCCGCCGGCGAGCCGATGGCCGCGCTCACGGTGAGCCACGCGTCCCTGGCCGCGACCACGATCGCGGGCCCCCTCATCCCGCGGCTCATCGACGAGGTACCCGCGCTGGCCGTGCTCGCGGCCACCGCGCGCGGCACGACCGAGATCCGCGACGCCGCCGAGCTCCGTGTGAAGGAGTCGGACCGCATCGCGGCGCTCGTGCGCGAGCTGGCGAAGATGGGCGTGCGGCTCGACGAGCGCCCGGACGGCCTGGCCGTGCCCGGCGGACAGCGCTTCCGCGCCGCGCGCGTGGCCTCGGGCGGCGACCATCGCATGGCGATGGCGCTCGCGGTGGCCGGCCTCGTCGCCGACGGCGAGACCGTCGTCGAGGACACCGCGTGTGTGCACACGTCGTTCCCCACGTTCGTGGACACGCTGAACGCGCTCGCCGGTGGGCCGGCGATCACGGTGGAGCCCTGATGGGCCCGCGCGGCCTCGTGGTGACCATCGATGGACCCGCCGGTGCCGGCAAGAGCACGGTCGCGCGCCGGCTCGCCGAGCGGCTGGGGTACGAGCTGATCCCGACGGGCGCCATGTACCGCGCGATCGCGCTCAGCGTGCTGCGCGCCGGCATCTCGCTCGACGACACCGCGGCGCTGGCGCGGCACCTGGCGCCGCTCGACGTCAGCATCGAGCACGGCCACGTGAAGCTCAACGGCGAGGACGTGACGCGCGAGATCCGGAGCCAGGCGGTGGCCGATGCGACCTCGACGCTCTCGATGCGCCGCGAGGTGCGCGACAAGGTGACGCCGCTGCAGCGGCGCGCCGCCGAGCCGGGCGGCGTCGTGCTGGAGGGCCGCGACACGGGGACCGTGGTGTGCCCGGAGGCCGACGTGAAGTTCTTCGTGACGGCGGCGCTCGAGAGCCGCGCCCGTCGGCGCCACGCCGAGCTGGCCGCGCAGGGGCTGAGCGCCGACCTCGACACCATCCGCGACGAGGTCAAGGTGCGTGACCGGCAGGACACGACCCGCGTGCTCGCCCCGCTCGTGAAGGCGCCCGACGCCATCGAGATCGACACGAGCGACTTCTCGGTCGACGAGGTTGTGGACCGCATGGCCGCCATCGTCGCGGCGCGGCGCGCGACCCCGGCGCGCAGCGCGCTCTACAGCGTGTGCAAGCCCATCGCCGTCGTGATCATGCGGACGCTGTGGCGGGTCGAAGGCCGCGGCATGCACCACGTGCCCGCGAGCGGCCCGGTGCTGCTCGTGAGCAACCACTCGAGCGTGCTCGACCCGCCGTTCGTCGGCGGCATGGCGCCCCGCCAGCTCACGTTCCTGGCCAAGGCCGAGCTGTTCGCGGTGCCCGGCTTCGGCCGGCTGATCCACGGCCTGAACGCGCGGCCGGTGCGCCGCGAGGGGGCGGACGCGGCGGCGCTGCGCGCGGCGCTGCGCGTGCTCGAGCACGGCGGCGCGCTCCTCGTGTTCCCCGAGGGCACGCGGGGCGAGGAGGGGACGCTGCGCCCGGCGAAGCCCGGCGCGGCGCTGCTCGCGGTGCGCAGCGGCGCGCCCGTCGTGCCGGTCTACGTGCGCGGCAGCGGCCGCGCCTGGCCGCGCGGGCGGCGCCTTCCGCGGCCTGCTAAGGTGGTGGTGACGTTCGGCCCACCCCTGCGCTTCGAACGTCCAGCGGAAGCCGACAAAAAGGAGTATTACGACACGGTGAGCCGCGACATCATGGCGGCCATCGCTCGGCTGCAAAATCACTGAGGGGAGGACCTGGCGGCATGGCGAAGGATGAACGGAGGAACCTCGGCGGTTCGCGCATGGAGGGCGCAGAACCCGAGGAGCGTATGGAGGACTGGTTCAAGGAAGGCAGCACCACCAATGAGTTCGAGGAAGGTGAGGTCGTACGCGGCCGTGTGGTCCACGTGGGCACGAGCGAGGTGCTCGTCGACGTCGGCTACAAGAGCGAGGGCGCGATCCCGATCGAGGAGTTCCACCGCCACGGCGCCCTGCCGAAGGTCGGCGAGGAGATCGAGGTCTACCTCGAAGCCAAGGAGGACTCCGAAGGCCTGATCGTCCTGTCCAAGGACAAGGCCGACAAGATCAAGGTCTGGGACGCGATCACCCAGGCGTACGAGAAGGCCCAGCCGGTCGAGGGCCGCGTGGTGGAGGTCGTCAAGGGCGGCCTCGCCGTCGACGTCGGCGTGAAGGCGTTTCTGCCCGGCTCGCAGGTGGACCTGCGCCCGGTGAAGAACTTGGCCTCGATGGTCGGCCAGACCATCCGCGCCAAGGTCATCAAGCTCAACCGTCGCCGCGGCAACGTCGTGCTGTCCCGCCGCTCCGTCCTCGAGGAGGAGCGCGAGGAGAAGAAGAAGCACACGCTCGAGGTCCTGAACGAGGGCATGGTGCTCACGGGCACCGTGAAGAACATCACGGACTATGGCGCCTTCATCGACCTCGGCGGCATCGATGGCCTCCTCCACGTGACCGACATGTCCTGGGGGCGCGTCGGTCATCCGTCTGAAATCTTTCAGGTGGGTGATCAAGTCGAAGTCGTCGTTCTTCACTTCGACCGTGAGAGCGGCCGCGTGTCGCTCGGGTACAAGCAGAAGTCCAACGACCCGTGGGAGACGGTGGAGACGCGCTTCGCGCCCGGCACCAAGACGCAGGGGCGGGTGGTGAGCCTCACCAACTACGGCGCCTTCGTCGAGCTGGAGCCCGGCGTCGAGGGCCTCGTGCACGTCTCCGAGATGTCGTGGACGCGGCGCGTGCGGCATCCCAGCAAGCTGGTCAACGTCGGCGACGAGGTCGAGGTGATCGTGCTCGACGTCAATCGCGCCGCCAAGCGCATCTCGCTCGGCATGAAGCAGGTCGAGCCCGACCCGTGGACCACCATCGAGGAGCGCTACAAGCCGGGCACCCGCGTGAGCGGCAAGGTGCGCAACCTCACCGACTTCGGCGCGTTCATCGAGCTGGAGCCGGGCGTCGACGGCCTGCTGCACATCTCGGACATGTCGTGGACGCGGAACGTCGGCCACCCGTCCGAGGTGCTCAAGAAGGGCCAGGACATCGAGACGCAGATCCTGAACATCGACCGGGACAACAAGCGGATCTCGCTGGGCCTCAAGCAGATCCAGCCCGACCCGTGGTCGACGGTCTCGCAGCGGTACCCGATGGGCTCGCGCGTGACCGGCAAAGTGGTGCGGCTCACCGACTTCGGTGCCTTCGTCGAGCTGGAGCCGGGCGTGGATGGGCTCCTGCACATCTCGCAGATGGCCCATCGTCCTATCGCCACTCCCGGCGAGGTCGTGAACGTCGGCGACGAGCTGACGCTGCTCGTGATCCGGGTGGATCCGCACGAGCGCCGCATCGGCCTCAGCCTGAAGGAACTGGCCCACGCGGTGGCCCCGCCGCCCGAGGCGGTGGACGATCGCGGCGGCGGCGGACGCAAGGGCAAGCGCGGCAAGAGTCGCGAGTACGACTACGACGACGAGGAATAGGTGAGCCGTCGGCTGACGGTGCTCGCGGCCACCGTGCTGGTGTTCCTCGGGGTGGCGGGCCTCTTTCTGCTCGCGGGCGGCTCGTGGGGCCGGGGTGGCGACGGCGGCGGCTCGCTGTTCGGTCCCAAGGTCGCCGTCGTCGAGCTCGAGGGCCTTATCGCCGAGACCGATGACCTCGTGCGCGAGCTGCGCCAGCACCGCGAGAACCCCAGCATCAAGGCCGTCGTCATCCGCATCAACAGCCCGGGCGGCGTGGTCGGGCCGACGCAGGAGGTCTACGACGCGATCCGCCGCGTGCGCGAAGCGGGCAAGCCGGTGGTCGCCTCGCTCGGCGCGGTCGCGGCATCCGGTGGCTACTACATCGCCGTCGGCGCCGATCAGATCTACGCCAACCCCGGCTCGCT
>QHSB01000092.1 GCA_003220335.1 Candidatus Rokuibacteriota bacterium | reverse complement strand
TACCAGACGTCGATCAACGCTCCCCGCCAGAAGACCCAGGCCATCGTCAAGCAGGCCGCCGCCAAGGCCGGCATCGAGCTCGAGCTGAAGTCCGTCACCGCGTCGGTCTTCTTCTCCTCCGACGCCGCCAACCCCGACATCTACGCGCGATTCTCGACCGACCTGCAGATGTACACGACGACGCAGGCGTCGCCGGATCCACAGACGTTCATGGAACAGTTCGCGTCGTGGGAGGTCGCGGCCAAGGACAACAAGTATCAGGGCCGCAACATCACCCGCTGGCGCAACGAGGAGTACGACAAGCTCTTCCGCGCCGCGGAGACGGAGCTCGACCCCGCGAAGCGGGCGGCGCTCTTCATCAAGATGAACGACATGGTCGTCCAGAACGTGGTCGTCATCCCGGTCATCTTTCGCAACAAGGTGCAGGCGGTGTCCAGTCGCCTGCGCGGTCACGAGATCAGCGGCTGGGACAACGACACCGCCAACCTCTTCAACTGGTTCAAGGTCTAGGACGCCGGAGGGGCGGCCGGCGTCTCCGCCCGGCCGCCGCCAGCGATGTCGCGCTACGTCATCCGTCGCCTGCTGATCGCCGTGCCGGTCATCTTCGGCATCAGCCTCGTCCTCTTCACCATCCTGGCCCTGGCGCCCGGCGATCCGTTCGAGGAGCTGGCCACCAACCCCAACGTCCCGCCGGAGGTGCGACTGAACCTGCGCGCCAAGTTCGGCCTCGACGATCCGCTGCCCGTGCGCTACGCGCGCTGGCTCGGCGCGATGCTGCACGGCGACTGGGGCTTCTCGTTCGTGAGCCGCGTCGACGTGGACACGCTGATATTACAAAGGCTGCCGACCTCGCTCTTCGTCCTCGGCAGCGCGCAGATCCTGGGCCTGCTGGTGGCACTGCCGATCGGCACATACTCGGCGCTGCGCCCGTACTCCGTCTTCGACCAGATCACCACCACGCTCGCCTTCGTTGGGTTTTCGCTGCCCACCTTCTTCACCGGGCTCGTGTTCATCCTGGTGTTCAGCCTGTGGCTGGACTGGCTGCCGTTCATCTACCGCGCCGACATCGGCGCCACCGGCTGGCGCTGGTGGTGGGAGCACGCGCGGCAGGCGGCCATGCCGGTGGCCGTGCTCGGGCTCTTTCAGGGCGCCACGCTCACCCGCTTCGTCCGCTCGGCGGTGCTCGACGTCGTCCGGCTCGACTACGTCAACACGGCGCGCGCGAAGGGCCTGTCGGAGGGCGTCACGGTCGTGAAGCACGTGATCCGCAACGCGCTCATCCCCGTGGTCACGCTGGTCGCGCTGCAGATCCCCGGCATCTTCACGGGCGCCGTCATCACCGAACAGATCTTCCGCATCCCCGGCATCGGCTCGCTGCTGATCAGCTCGATCCTGGCCAACGACACGCCGGTGATCATGGCCATCACGTTCGTGTTCTCGTGCCTGGTCGTGATCTTCAACCTCGTGGCCGACCTTCTCTACGGCTGGCTCGATCCACGGATCGCCTACCGCTGAAACCATGAGCATTGCCGCCGCCGCGCCGCTCCTCACCGCGCCCACGACGCGCCCGTCGCTCTGGCGCGAGGCGACCCGCCGCTTCCGTCGCCACCGGTTGGCCATGGTCGGCTTCACGGTGCTGGTGGTCATGGTGACGGCCGTGCTCGTGGGCCCGTTCGTCTACCGCGTGCCGATCGACGCGATCGACTTCAAGGCGAAGCTCAAGGGACCGTCGCGCGCGCACCCCCTCGGCACCGACGACCTCGGCCAGGATCTGCTCGCGCGCATGCTCTACGGCGGCCGCATCTCGCTCGCCGTCGGCGTGATGGCCATGCTGATCTCGATCACCATCGGCACCAGCGTGGGCGCCCTCGCCGGCCAGCTCGGCGGCGCCGCCGACCACACGCTGATGCGGCTGACCGATCTCTTCCTCTCGCTGCCGCAGCTGCCGCTGCTTCTGCTGATCGTCTACCTCTTCCGCGACGTGCTGAAGAAGACGCTTGGCCCCGAGACCGGCGTGTTCGTGCTCATCGTGGCGGTCATCGGCGGGCTGCGCTGGATGCCGGTGGCGCGCCTCGTGCGCGCGCAGTTCCTGTCGCTGCGCGAGAAGGAGTTCGTGGAGGCCGCGCGCGGCCTCGGCGCCGCGCCGCTGCGCCAGGTGGTCCGACACATCCTGCCCAACGCCGTCGGTCCCGTCATCGTCGCCGGCTCCCTCGACGTCGCGGTGGCGATCATCGCCGAGTCCTCGCTGTCGTTCCTCGGCCTCGGGTTCCCGCCCGACATTCCGACGTGGGGGCGGATCCTCTTCGACGCCAAGGACAATCTCGACTTCGCCCCGCACTGGGCCCTCTTCCCCGGCACCGCGATCTTCCTCACCGTGCTGTCGATCAACTACATCGGTGACGGCCTGCGAGACGCGTTGGACCCGCGCAAGGTGCTCGGCAGCAAATGAAAGGAGTCGTCGGTGGCTGATCGCGATCTCTGCTTCATGCCGGCCACGAAGCTCGTTCCGCTGATCGCGCGGGGCGCGGTCTCGCCGCTCGAGCTGGTGCAGGCGGTGCTCACCCGCCTGGAGCGCGTGAACCCGCGCCTGAACGCGTACTGCACCGTCGCCGCCGAGCAGGCGGTGGACGCGGCGAAGCGGGCGACGGCCGCTGCCCGGCGCCGCGCGCGGCGCGGTCCGCTGCACGGCGTGCCGGTCTCGATCAAGGACCTCACGCCGACCAAGGGCATCCGCACCACGTGGGGCAGCAAGATCTACGAGCATCACGTGCCCGAGGAAGACGCGCTGGTCGTCGCGCGGCTGAAGGCGGCGGGGGCGATCGTGGTGGGCAAGACCAACACGCCGGAGTTTGGCGCGGGCGCCAACACCTTCAACGAGGTCTTCGGCGTCACGCGCAACCCGTGGAACCCGGCGCTCACGCCGGGCGGCTCGACGGGCGGCGGCGCCGTCGCGCTCGCGACCGGCCTCGGCCCGCTGGCCCAGGGCACCGACCTCGGTGGCTCGCTGCGCCTGCCCGCGGCGTTCTGCGGCGTGGTCGGCTTCCGCACCTCGCCCGGCCTCGTGCCCAACCATCCGGCGCCGCTCGCGTGGGATCCATGGAGCGTCAGCGGCCCCATGGCGCGTACCGTCGCCGACACCGCGCTGATGCTCGCGGTGATCGCGGGCGCCGATCCGCGCTCGCCGATCTCCTATCCCGTGAACCCGCGCGCCTTCATCGACGCCGTCCGGCGCCCGAGCGTGCGCGGCCTGCGCCTGGCGTGGGGCGGCGATCTCGGCGTCACGCCCGTCGACGACGAGGTCCGCACGCTCACGCGCGCCGCCGCCGAGGTGTTTCGCCGCCTCGGCGCCCGCGTCGAGGAGGCGCATCCGGACTTCTCGGGGCTGCGGGAGATCGTGCTCACGAGCCGCGGCGTGTCCATGGTGGCGCGCCACGAGGAAAAGCTGGCCAAGTGGCGCGGCGTGATGCAGGAGAACCTCGTCAAGAACATCGACCACGGGCTCGCGCTCACACCCGCGGAGATCGGCCGGGCCGAGCGCCTGCGCACCGAGCTCTGGCATCGCGTGCGCGCGTTCCAGGAGCGCTACGACCTGATCCTCACGCCGACGGCGGCGGTGGCGCCCTTCCCCGTGGAGTGGCGCTCGGGACCCAAGGAGATCAACGGCCAGCCGATGCCGAGCTACATCGACTGGGCGATGCTCACCTACGCGTTCACCGTCGTGGGCCTGCCGGCGATCTCGGTGCCGGCCGGCTTCACGAAGTCCGGCCTGCCCGTGGGGCTGCAGATCGCCGGCCGCTGGCGCGACGAGGCCGGCGTGCTGCGCGCGGCGGCGGCCTTCGAGACCGCGCAGCCCTGGGCCGATCGCCGGCCGCCGGACGGACAGTGAAGATGGGGGGCCCCGACATGGCCCCCCAAACCCCAACGCTCGGGGCGGCCCGGCGGAGCCGTGCCACCCCTCGATAACTAGTAGTGCTCGCGGTGGCGGAGCTCGACGAAGAGCCCGTGCGTCTGGCGCGGGTGCACCCACGCGATGTCCGGCCGCGGGCTGTCGACCTGCACGCCCTCGCCGCGCAACGTCGCCACCGCACCCGCCACATCTCCGCACTCGAAGCCGACCAGATAGACGCCCTCGCCGCGCTTCGCGAGGAACTTGCCGACGGCCTTGCCGGGATCGGTCGGCTGCATCAATTCGATGTGACCGATGCCCGTGGGCAGGATGGCGTTCTTGAAGCCGAAACGGTCGGACGTGTCACGCCGGTGCACGCGCAAGCCGAACAGCTTCATGAAGCGCGCCGCCGCCGCGTCCAGGTCGTTCACGACTATCGACAGCTCGACGATGTCGCCCAGCATGGCCATGGCATCCTCCTTGGAGTGAGAGAGACTCAGCGTGTGGCGTCGCGCAGGCGGCCGTCCAGGGCCGGCGCGATCGTGCCGCGCGCGGTGATCGCGTCGAGCAGGACGTCGGAGAGCTGCGGCCCGCTCACGGCGTCCACCAGCACCCGCCCGTCGCGCAGCGCGGTGACCCCGTCGCCGCCCCGCGCGATCCAGTCCACCACGGCCGCCGTATAGGTCCTCGCGGGATCGAGCGGCGCGCCGCCGACCTCGACCCCGAGCACGCGGCGCCCGGCGGGCAGCCGTGGATCGTACGCCAGCCGCAGCCCCGAGACTTGAAGATAGCCGCCGCCCTCGCGCTCCAGCCGGCTCAGCCCCTGCTCGAGCGCCTCGCGCAGCCGCGCGCCCGACACCGCGAGCTTCATCACCACGTTCGTGAACGGCAGCAGGCCGAGGACGTCGCGCCTGGTCAACGTCCCCGCGGGGATCACGCGGTCGGTGCGCAGGCCGCCGCCGTTGACGAGACCGACGTCCGCGTCGAGCCGCGCGCGCATGGCGTCGGCGACAAAGTCGCCGAGGTTGCTCTCCTGGGTGCGCAGCGGCCCGCGCCGCGCCTCGAGCGGAACCGTCGTGCGCCCCACCTCGAGAGCCAGCTCCCGGCCCAGGCGCGCCTCGTAGTCGCGCACGACCGCCGCCACGTTCGGATCCTCCGGCAGGCGCGCGCTGACCTCGTGAAACGTCCACGAGCGCTCGGCGAGCGCGCCGTCCGGCCGGAGCCAGACGTCGACCTCGACCAGATACCGCGCGTCGGAGCCGGCCTTGGTGATGACGGCCTTGCCCTCCTCGGCCACCAGCGGCTCGTGCTCGTGACCGCCCAGGATCACGTCGACGTCGGCGGCGGCCGCGAGCGCGCGGTCGGCGCGCATGTGCTGGTGCGTGACGGCGACGACGAGGTGCGCGCCGCGCCGGCGCAGATCGGCGGCGACGGCGGCGCCCGTGGCCGTGGGGTCGCGGAAGTCGACGTCGGCACCGCCCGCCGACGTCGACGCCGTCTCCGGCGTCGTGAGGCCGAACAGGCCGACGTGGAGACCGCCGAGCGGCAGCACGCGGTCGCGGGCGGCGCCGCCGAACGGGCGGTCACCGGCACGCTCGAAGGCGTTGGCCGAGAGCCAGACGAAGCGCGACTCCGCCATGCGCTCGCGCAGCACGGCGGCGCCGAAGTCGAACTCGTGGTTGCCGAAGGTCGCCACGTCGAGGCCGAGCGCGTTGAGGACGCTGAT
>QHSB01000375.1:1245-5015 GCA_003220335.1 Candidatus Rokuibacteriota bacterium | reverse complement strand
ACCGGTACTCGGCGAACACGCCGAAGTGTCGGTGGAACTGCCAGAGCAGGCCAAGGTGGGCGTATGGTTGCAGCCGCCCGCCGGGGATCTCGTCGGTCACGAGGAGAGGTACCCGCAACATCACCAGCAGTGAGACGGGGACGATCCGGAACCGTACGTGGTGCGCCTCCGCCTCGAAAAACGACACGTCACCCGCCACGCCGACCCAGGAGACGGAATCGAACCAGTAGCCGCCACGCATCCCGAACGTCGCGGACGGATCGATCGCACCTCCTCGGCCCTCCGTCGCTGCTTTCCGTTGGCTGCGAGGATGCGTCCTCGGTCGTCACAGGACCGTCACGAGGGGCGTGTGCTAGAGTCCCCGGACATCATGGCGGCGTTGCACCTCGCCCTGCTCGGCACGTTCGAGGCGCGGCTCGCCTCGGGACGGGCCATCAGCTTTTCCCGAAAAAAGGCCGAAGCCCTCCTTGCCTTTCTCGCGCTGCATCCCGGACAGATGCAGGCCCGCGACACGCTGGCAGCACTGCTCTGGGGCGACACGCCGGACGAGCGCGCCCGCCATAGCCTGCGACAAGTCCTCGTGGCCTTGCGTCAGGGCCTGCCGGGTGACGCCGTCGCCAGCCTCGTGGAAGAGGGCGACAAGGTCGGCCTGCAGCCGGCCGCCGTGCAGGTGGACGTCGTGTCGTTCGAACAGCTCGCGGCCGACGGCACTCCGGAAGCACTCGAGCGCGCGGCCGCGCTCTACCGCGGCGACCTCCTCGAGGGCATCGCTGTCGCCGAGCCGGGGTTCGAGGAATGGCTGCGGGCTGAACGAGAGCGGTTGCGCGAGCTGGCGGTCGAGACGCTCGCGAAGCTGCTCGGCCATCACACCAGACTCGGAGCGGTCGATCAGGCGGTGCCGATCGGTCTGAGATTGCTCGCGCTCGATCCGGAGCAAGAGGCCGTACACCGAACGTTGATGCGGCTCTACGCGCGACAGGGCCGGCGCGGCGCCGCGCTCCGTCAATATCAGACATGTGTCGCGATCCTCGAGCGCGAGCTCGGCCTCGAGCCGGAAGCGGAAACCCGGCAGCTCTACCGAGAGCTTCTGCAGGCGCCCCCACCCGTCGCCCACGCTGCGCACCCACTCCGGCGTGCCGGAAATCTCACGGCTCCGGCGGCGCCGTTGGTCGGGCGCGCCGTCGAAGTCGCCATGCTTCGGGAGAGGCTGGCCGAAGCCTGGAAGAACCATGGCGCGATCGGCATCATCCAAGGCGAGGCGGGAATCGGCAAGACGCGATTGATCGACTCGCTCGTCGATGAGGCAGGCGACGCCGGCGGCCACGTCCTGCTGGGTCGCGGATACGAAAGCGAGCAGGTCCTGCCTCTCGGCCCGTGGGTGAATGCCTTGCGCGCCGGCGAGGTCGTCCCGGGTCTGATCGAAGACCTGGACGCGACGTGGAGGGCAGAGCTCGGCCGGTTGTTCCCCGAGCTGCGAGCCCCCGACCGCGAGCCGCCCGCTCCGGAGGACTACGTACGCCTGTTCGAAGCCATGGCGAGGGCGGTTCAGCACCTGGCGTCACAGCACACACTGCTCATCGTGCTCGAAGACCTTCACTGGGCGGACGACATGACGCTCAGGCTTCTCGTGTTCCTGGGTCGGCGCATCGCCGACTTGCCTGTACTGGTGATCGGCACCGTGCGCGTCGAGGAGATGCTCGACGCACCGATCCTGCGTCGGACGCTGACGCAGCTCGGTCACCAGCCTCGCTTCTTCTCCGCGACGCTGGGTCCGCTGTCGCAAGCGGAGACGATGACGTTCGTGCAGGCGCTGATCAGGACGGGCACCGACGAAGCCACCATGCAACGGCTCGCCGAGCGAGTGTGGCGCGCGAGCGAAGGCAACCCGTTCATGGTCGTCGAGATCACGCAAGCGCTGCAGGGGCGTGAGGCCGAAGCGATCGCGGGCGATCTGCTCACGCCGCCGCGTGTTCGTGAAGTCATCGCGGCCCGCCTCGATCGGCTCAGCGACCGCGGACGGCGCCTGGCCGGCGTGGCCAGCGTCATCGGCCGCGAATTCGACTTCTCGCTCCTCGAGGGGGCGGCGGAGCTGGGAGCCGCCGAGACCGCCGAGGGCGTCGAAGAGCTGGTCGGCCGCCGGATCCTGCACGTCGTCGGCGAACGTCTCGATTTCACGCACGAGCGGATTCGCGAGGTGGCCTACGCCAGATTGCTTGCACCGTATCGCAGGCGCGTGCATGAGGCGACCGCCCGGGCGCTGGAGCGCCTGCAGGGGCCCGATCTGAGGCCGCACGCGCTCGCGCTGGGCCGTCACTACTATGCGAGCGAAATCTGGGACGCCGCGTATCGCCATCTCGCCGAAGCGGGCCGGAGCGCCGCCGCACGCGCGGCACACCGAGAGGCCGCGGCGTGCTTCGAGCAAGCGATCGATGCCCTCCAACACCTGCCCGTCTCCCGCGAAACGGTGGAGCACACCATCGATCTTCGCTTCGAGGTCCGACAGTCGTGCGTGCCCCTGCGCGATCACGCGCGAGCGCTCGAGCATCTCCGCACCGCGGAGGAGCAGGCCAACGCCATCGGCGACCGTACGAGGCTCGGGTGGGCGCACGCCTACCAGGCTCACGCGCTGTACATTTCCGGAAATTCGCGAGGCGCGATCGAGGCCGCGCAGCAGAGCCTCGTCATCGCCAACGCCCTCGCCGATCCCGCCCTCCTCGAGTGGACGAACTTGTACCGTGCTCAGGTCGCCCACTGGGTCGGCGATTACCGTCACGCCATCGAGCTGCTCCGCCACAACGTGGCGACGCTGGAGCCGGAGCTCGAGCGGCGGGGCTTCGCCTCCAGGCAGTCCGTGAACTCCCGCACCTATCTGGCGTGGTGCCTCGCCGAGCTCGGCGAGTTCCAGGAAGCCCGGGCGCGGGCCGACGAGGCGATCGCGACCGCGACGGCGGCCGACAACGCCTACTGGCTCGTGCATGCCTGCTTCGGCGCCGGGCTGGTGCATCTGCGCCGCGGCGCCTTCGATGAGGCGAGGTCCGTTGCCGAGCGCGCCGTCGAGCTCTGCGGCGGCCGCGATTTCTCCGTGCTCTGGGCCATTCCCGCCGCCATCCTGGGTCTGGCATACGCGCGCGCCGGGCGCTTCGCCGACGCGATGCCGCTGCTCGAGCGGGCGGCCGACCTGGCCTCGATGCTCGGCGCGCCGATCTTGAGCTTCCTCGCCGAGGCGAAGCTGCTGTCGGGCCGCGCCGACGAGGCGTGGGGCATCGCAAAGCGCGCGCTTCAGCTCTCGGTCGAGCGTGAGGAGCGGGGATGGGCGGCGTGGGCCTCCTGGGTTCTCGGCGAGATCGCCGCGACGCGCGCCGAGCTCGATACCCCGAGCGCGGAGGATGCGTATCGACAAGCATTGGCCGCCGCCGATGAGCTCGGCATGCGGCCGCTGGCCGCCCAGTGCCATCTCGGCCTCGGCATCCTGCATCGACGCGCCGGCACGCCGCCGCAGGCCCTCGACCATCTCGAGACCGCGCGCGCGATGTTCCGCGAGATGAACATGGTGACGCCTTTGTGACGTGCACACCTGTACTCCCTGCGCATGGGACGCCGCACGCGGCGACCAAATCCCAGACGTCAGGGAGGACAGGCCATGCACACCACGTTCCTCGTCCGCTCGCTGCTCGCCGGTATGGCGACACTCGCGCTCCTCGGGCCCTCCGGGGCCCTCGCCGCCGGCGTGCACCCCCTCTTCGATCTCGACAGTCCGGCCACGGCGCCGT
>QHSB01000375.1:0-1213 GCA_003220335.1 Candidatus Rokuibacteriota bacterium | reverse complement strand
CTCCAGCCGCGCCTCAGCATCCCGTTCAGTGGACCGATCGACGTGACCAGCGTGAACAGCTCGACGATCTTCCTGGTTCGCCTGGGCACCGCCGTGGACGGACGGGGGCGTGACGACGGCCATCAGGTGGTCGGTCTCAACCAGATCGTCTGGGATCCGGCGACGAACACCCTGCACGCCGAGTCCGACGAGCTGCTCGATCAGCACACGCGTTACCTGCTCGTCGTCACCGACGGTGTCCGCGACGCCGACGGTGATCCGGTCGAAACGGGAGATTTTGCGCGATTCAGGCACCACGAGGGACAGGCGAAGGATCCGACCCTCGAGCGCTATCGAAGGGAGCTCGCGCGCGCGCTCGGCATCTCCGGCGTGCACCGGGCCCGGATCGTTGCCGCGAGTGTCTTCACGACCCAGAGCGCGACGGCGGTCCTCGAAAAGATCCGTGATCAGATCAAAGCCGGCTCGCCCGCGCCGGCCGATTTTCGAATCGGTCTGGACGGCCGACGAGCCGTCTTCCCGCTTGATACCGTGAAGACAATCCTGTTCACGCGGCAGGCGAGCACGGCGCCCACGTTCGCGGCGCCCTCGAACATCAGGCCGGCGCTCGGCATCATTCCGAATGCGATCGGCCAGGTCGCCTTCGGAAAGTACGCGTCAGCCGACTACGAGACGCCGGGCAAGTACATCCCATCCGTCGCCACCCGCACCGGCACGCCGGCCGCCCAGGGCACGAACGACGTCTACTTCACTCTGTACCTGCCTGCGGGATCTCAGCCGCCCGCCGGTTGGCCGGTCGCCATCTTTGGCCACGGGATCACACTCGACCGACACGTCACTCCGGCCGCCGTGGCGGCGGTGATGGCCGCGCACGGCTTCGCGACCGTCTCGATCAATGCCGTCGGTCATGGGGGCGGCCCTCTGGGCACGCTGACCATCGCGCGCGCCGACGGCACCGAGGTGATGCTGCCCGCCGGCGGCCGCGGCATCGACCAGGATGGCAACGGCACCATCGACGCCTTCGAAGGTCTCTCGGCGGCGCCGCCGCGCACCATCATCAGTTACCGAGATGGCCTGCGTCAGACGGTGGCCGACCTCATGCAGCTCGTGCGAGTGATCGAGACGGGCGGGATGGACGTGGACGGCGACGGATTCGCCGACCTCGACGGCTCGCGAATCTACTACTTCGGCCAGTCGCTCGGCGGCATCTACGGCA
>QHSB01000374.1 GCA_003220335.1 Candidatus Rokuibacteriota bacterium | reverse complement strand
GTGGAATCGGAGTACGCGGTCGCCACGCCCGGGAAGGCGTTCTCGGCGCCGGGGCCGTACTGCATGCAGAAGACGGCGAGCGTCTTGCCGTTCTTCACCCGCGCATAGCCGTCGGCGATCCCCACGCCGACCCGTTCCTGGCGGCAGAGCACGGGCCGGATGTCGGCCTTGGCCGCGGCCTCGATCACCGGCGTCGTCGGATAGGCGCTGAGGAACTCGGTGCCCTCGATCTTGAGAATGCGGGCGATGGCATCGACGACTTTCACGGTTGGCGCTCCTTTAGCGTTTCGGCTCCGCGATGAACACCGGGATGCGGCGCGTAGTCTTCGCCTGGTATTCCTCGTACGGCGGGTACGCCGCGACGGCCAGCCTCCACAACCGCGCCCGCTCGGCCTCGTCCTTGACCTCGCGGACCCGCATCGCCTGGACCGCGGTGTGGTCGCGAATCTCGACGGCGGGATTCGCGCGCAGGTTGTTCACCCACACCGGGTTCGTCGGCGCTCCGCCCACGGAGCCGACGAGGACGTAGTTGGCGCCGTCCTTGACGCGCATCAGCGGGGTCTTGCGAATCGCGCCGGTCTTGTTCCCGGTGTGGGTCACGATGATCACCGGCAGCCCGGTGTCGCGGAGCGTGGTGCCTTCCTTCCCGCCGCTGCGCTCGTAGAGCTCGACCTGATCGCGCACCCACTGTCTAGGACTGGGAATATAGTCTGGCACGGTGATCTCCTCCTCTGGTTCAGGCGAGCCGGTAGGCGCGCGAGACGTTCTCGCCAAGGATTCCCCGGCGCCCCGACTCGGTCATCGGCGCCACCAGCCCGCGCAGCTCCTCCAGGTACGAGCCGGGATGGTCGGGATGCGGATAGTCGCTCGCCCAGAAGAACTTGTCCTCGCCGACGTGCGGCATCAGCGCGGCGATCGTGCGCTCGTCCGGGTCCGCCGAGATGAAGCACTGCCGCTTGAAGTAGTACGACGGCTTCTCCTTCAGGCGCACGGTGGCGCCGAGCATGGTCCCGGTGAAGGTCGCATCCGCGCGATCGAGGAAATAGCCGATCCAGCCCGCCTGGGACTCGAGCACGACCACGCGCAGACGCGGGAAACGCTCGAAGACGCCGAACTGGAAGAAGGTGGCGAACGCCTGCTGCACGCCCTGGCCCGCGAAGAGATTGAAGTACCAGACCGCCCAGCCGAACTTGTCGAAGCGATGGTGGACGTTGAACGCGAGCGGCTCGAACGTCGGATGCACGCCCAGCGGCACGTCGAGGTCCTGCGCCGCGGCGAACACCGCGTCGTGGCGCGGATCGCCGTGGGGCACGCGCGTGATGGTGAAGGGACAGACGAAGGCGCCGCGGCAGCCGTCCTTCACCGCACGCTCGAGCTCGCGCGCGGCTTCCATCGGATCGCCGAGCGAGAGGTGCGCGATGGGGATGAGCCGGCCGCCCGAGCCGCGGCAAAAGTCGGCGATCCAGCGGTTGTACGCGCGGCAGTAGGCGCTCGAGAGCTCGGCGTCGAACAGCTCGGCCTCCCACAGAAGACCGAGGGTGGGATAGAGCACGGCCTTCGCCATCCCCTCGCGATCGAGGAGCTGCACGCGCTCCTTCATGTCCATGGTTCCGAACGCGGCGCCGCCGAGGTACGTCTCCGCCGCCGCTGGACGGACGCCGCGGACGTCCTGGGGCGCGACGTCGCCGCGCAACGCGCGCTCGCGGAGCTCGCGCGCTTCGTCGACCCGCTTGCCCATCCCGCCGAGGGTCGCCAGCTGGCCCGGCCGGGCGATCGTCGACGGCCGGCCATCGATCAACAGGTGCTCGAAGCCGTCGGCGCCCACGCGGATGCGGAGCGCGCGATCGCGATAGGTGGGCTCCAGGTAGGTCTCCCACAGATCCGGCGGTTCGAGGATGTGGCCGTCGCAGTCGATCACGAGCTCGGTCGTCATGGCGTCTTCCTCGCAACGAGCGGATCTTCCGGGTATGGCACCGGTGCTTCCTCCCCGGGAATTCGTGACGTAGCATAGCCGACCGTGGCCTCCGTCGATACTACCGAGCGTGTCCACCTGAGGGTCGCCGAGGCCCGCGCGCTGTCCGAGCGCGCCATGCGCGGCATCGGGTACGAGCCCGAGGAGGCCCGTATCCTTGCCGACCACGTGATCGACGCGGCCCTGTGCGGCTACGAGTACTCCGGCCTGCCGAAGCTCCTCAACGTCGCCGACTCCCCTCGCCTCAAGGCCCCGCGGCAACCTATGCGCGTGCTCAAGGAGACGAGCGTGTCGCTGCTCTTCGACGGTGGCAACCAGAACGGCATGCTGGGGATGTACTATGCGACGCGCGCGGTGATCGAGCGGGCGAACGCGCACGGCTTCGCGCTCGTCGGCGTCAACAACCTCTGGATGAGCGGGCGCAGCGCCTATTACGTCGAGATGGCGGCGCGGGCAGGCTTGATCGGGATCCATACGGTGGCCGCGCCGCCGATGGTCGCTCCGCCGGGCGGCGCCAAGGCGGCCCTCGGCACCAACCCGATCGCCTTCGGCTTCCCACTGGAGGGCGACCCGCTGGTGATCGATCTGGGCACCTCCGCGTTCATGGGCACCGATCTGCAGTTCCGGGAGCGTCTCGGCATCCCGCTGCCCGAGGGCGTGGCGATCGACGAGCGCGGTCGGCCCACCACGGACGCGGGCGCCGCGCGACGCGGCGCGCTCCTGCCGTTCGGCGGGCACAAGGGCTACGCGCTGGCGCTCGCGATGCACGCGCTCGGCGTGAGCGCCGAGTACCTCTTCATCGCGTTCAAGCCGGATCTTTTCGTTCCCCTGGAAGACTATCGGCGCTCACTGGCGGCGGAGATCGCCGCGATCAAGGCGACGCCGCGGCAGGACGGTCTCGACGAGATCCGTATTCCCGGCGAGCGCGCGTATCGCGAGCGCGCGCGCCTGTCGCGCGAGGGCATCGAGATCGACCGGCGTATCCACGACGCGCTCATCAAGCTCGCGGAGGGCAGGCAATGACAGACGGCAAGGGCCCCTTGAACGGTATTCGCGTGATCGATCTGGGTCGCCACCAGGCAGGGCCCCGCTGCGCGCAGGTGCTCGCTCGTCTGGGCGCAGAAGTCATCAAGATCGAGCGCCTGGGTGGCGAGGAAACTCGGTATCACGGGCCGTGGGTCCGCAAACAGAGCGCGTACTGGGTCCAGTACAACAGCGGCAAGAAGAGCCTGAGCATGGACTTGCGCAAGGAGGAAGCGAAGACCGCCCTGCGTAAGCTCATCAAGGTTTCCGACGTGCTCGTGCAGAACTTCCGTCCGGGGACGATCGACGAGATGGGCTTTGGCTACGACGTGCTCAAGACGCTCAACCGTCGCATCATCATGGTCAACGTCTCGGCATACGGGCAGTTCGGTCCCTATCGCGAGCAGATCGGCTACGACCCTATCGGCCAGACCATGTCCGGCATCACCATGGTCACCGGCGAAGAGGGCATGCCCCCCATTCGCGCCGGCGTCCCCATCATCGACCGCACCACCGCCCTGCACTCGGCCATTGGCACACTTGCCGCTCTCCACGAGCGAAGCATTTCTGGCGAGGGGCAGAGCATCGACGTCTGCCTGGCGGATTCCGGCTACAGCCTGACCGAGATCCCCATCACGGCCTACCGCGGGGCCGGAACCGAGCCCCAGCGGGGCAAGTCCGATTCAGCTCCCAGTGGCATGTTCCCCTGCAAGGACGGTTGGGTCTTGATCGTGGCCGGCGACCAACATCACTGGCCTCGCGTGTGCGGCGCCCTTGGGAAACCCGAGTGGCAGAACGACCCGCGCTTCACCACGCGGCGCGAGCGCAGCAAACACGTTGCCGCCGTGAACGAGGCGATGCGTGCGCTGCTGGCCACCATGACGATGAAGGACGCCATCGCCCACTTCACGCACCACGACGTGGTCGCGGCTCCCGTGAATACCATCGCGCAGGCGGCCCAAGATCCTCACCCCTGGGAGCGGCGCGCGATGGTCGAGGTCCCCGATTTCCTGGCCGGGACGATTGCCGTGTCCGGTGACTTCTGGCACTTCAGCCGTACGCCGGCCGTCGTGGGCTCCACCCCCAACGTGGGCGAGCACAACGAAGAGGTGCTGGGCAACCTGCTCGGCTACTCCAAGGAAGAGATCGCCGAACTGTACGCCAAGGACGTGATCGGGAACTCGCACCACTACGACACGCTTCCCGGCTGACCTGGTTGTCTAACCGCCCCCGCGCGGAGTTTCCGCGCGCATGTATGGTGGCAAAGTTGTCGATCTGGAGCTCGACGCGCAGGCCGTCGGGGTCGCGATAGTACATGGACGTCGTCGGCCCGTGGTTGATGCAGCGGGCGGGCTCGATCCCGCTGGCCTTGAGCCGCCGGTAGGTCGCCAGGAGCTCGCCCAGACCGGTGTAGGTGTAGGCGATGTGGTGCACGCCGGCGGCCGCCGGATCCGGGGCCGGACTACCGGGGGTGTTGAGGACGGCCACTCGATGATGCTCGTCGTCGTAGGTAAGGAAGGCGATGAAATCGTTGCGGAAGGCCACAGGCGCCTGGAGGACGGTGGCGTACCAGGCGATCACCGCGTCATAGTTGGCGGTCTTGAGGACGACGTGGGCGAACTTCTCCGGGACGATCCGCTGCGAGGACGCCGGGAGCGTCCGGGTCGCGGTGGCCACTGTATTCATCGCGTCCTCCACGGGTTGGGGTGAGGCCCCGATTGTATCCGAGCCTGCCGCGTCGTCTACGAGGCGTCGGCCGGCACGTCAGCGAGCAGACGGCCGAAGGCCGGCAGGCGGTCGGCGCTGTCGAACGCGCGCAGCATCGCCCAGATCGACGCCTGATTCGTGGTCACCACGGGCTTGCCGAATTCCCGCTCCCAGGAGCCGATCGACGACATCGTCGGGAAATTGCCCCCGGGCACCACGAAGACTTCGATCTCCGGCCGATCGACCCGGGCGAAGGCGTCCCGCGCGTGCTGCGGGCCGAGCTGTCCGATCGCATACGCATCGGTCGCGCCGAATCCCTCGAGCGCGATCGTGTCGAGCCTGTGCTTGTCCTCGAAATAGCGGGCGGCACGCTCGTTGACCGCCTCCGAATAGGGAGACACGATGGCGACGCGGCGCGCTCCGAGGGCTCGAACGGCGCGGCCAACCGCCTGCGCCGACGTGATGGCCGGAACGCCGGCCCCGACACTCATCCGCTTCGTGACGACGTCGTCGTAGTCCTCGGCAAAGAGACTGGCCGAGGTCTGGGCCAGGATCACCATCTCGACCTTGGCCGTCCCCAGCAAGCGCGACTGATACTCGATGTCCTCATCCCGGCTCGGCGAGAAACTCCCGCCGCCGCTCGACATGAGGCGCCCGACGTGCGCCTGGTAGCTCGCCGGCAAGAGCCGGCACTCGATCTCGACCGTGGTGTTCGTGGAAGGAATCAGCACGCCGAAATGCCGGGTCATGGACGGATGCACGGTGGTCACGTCCTCACGGGCCCAGCGTTACCGACCGGCCCGTGGCGGAGGACCGCTCGATCGCGTCGATCAGCTTGTGGCGCTGGACGGCGAGATCGAAGTCGACGTCGAAGGACCCGCCGCCGCGCAGAGCGTCGGCTGCGCGCGCGTACGCCTGGGCGACGTTGTAAGGCTGACCGGCCGGCGTGCCGTTCGGAGCGAACCTGTACCTGTCCGGCACGGGCATGGCCGTCAAGGGCTCCTTGCCTTTGCCCGCATGCATCTGGTCCGGTCCGAGGCTGAGCGCGCCGTTCGCCCGGATGACGATGGCGCCGTCTCGCCCGTAGATCTCCAATCGGTTGCCGCTCGGATTCGAGGGAGCGGTGGCCACGCTGATCGAGACCTCGGCGCCGCTCGCCATGCGGCCGACGACGTTGATGCTGTCCGGCGAATCGACGGGAACCGCCTTGCCTTCGAGCGTGCGCCACTCGGGAATTCGCGTCGACACACGCGCGGACAGCTCGGCGAATTCTCCGAGGACGGCGCACAGCGCGTCGATGGCGTGCCCGCCCGTGATGGTCAGCACGTTGGCGCCGTTGGCGCGTACGCCCTGCCAGATGCGGCCGGGGCCGCGCTGCAGCTGTGCCTGGGCCACCGTGTTCAGATTTGCCGTGAGCACGTCGCCGATGTAGCCCTGCTGGATCAGATCACGCGCGTACAAAATCGCGGGGTCGCTGCGCGCCTGCAGGCCGACGATGGTCTTCAGCGAACGTTGGCGAGCGAGCGCCGCCATCTCTTCCGCCTCGGCGAGGTTCTTGCCGAGCGGCCATTCGCAGCACACGGGCTTCCCGGCCTGGAGGCCGGTCATGACCAGCTCGCGGTGACCGGGCACTCGCACACAGACGACGAGCAGGTCGACGTCCGGATGCGCCGCCATGTCGCTGAACCGGTGGAACGCGTGGTCCACACCAAACGCAGCGGCCGAGGCCTTCGCGGTGTCCTCGCGCGAAGTGCAGACCGCCTTCAGCTCGTAGCCGGGCAGCGCTTTCAGGGCGGGAACGTGCGCATTGGCGCCCCAGCCACTCCCGCCTTGTGTCACCGTGGCTCCCACGATTCCAACGCGAATCTTGTCTGTCATCTGACATCCTCCTGGGGCGGCCCGTGGCGCAGGCCGCGTCACGCTGAACCGGCGCCACCTTCCCGCTGCTTGCGCAGGAAATCCTCGAGCTCTTGCATCAGCTTTTCCGAGTCGAGCTCTCCGTCAGGTAGCGGTTGCGGCTCGTCGCCGGCCGCCGCATCGTACTGCTGCTCCAGCCGCCGCACGTGCTCTCGCGTCGCGCGGTCCTTAGCCACCGCCCGATCCACTTGGGTGCGGAACTCCTGGATCGCCTCGGCGAAGCCGGACATGTCCGGACTCAGGCGAAGCAGGCGGGCCGCGTAGCTCATCAGCGCCTGGATCGCCGCCGGATTCTCGGAATCTGGTAGATAGTGCGGCGCCTGTCCCATGAAGCCGACATGCTGGATGTCCCGTCGCTCCGCCGCGTCAAGGACGACGGACGAAATACCGGTCGGGCCTTCGTAGGTTGGCAGACGATAGATGCCCCAGCCTTCGAGCAACGATCGCACGGCGGGATCGGTGCAGCGGGCCGTGA
>QHSB01000373.1 GCA_003220335.1 Candidatus Rokuibacteriota bacterium | reverse complement strand
GGCGATCAGCCGGTGCGGAATGCCGTCGCGCACGCACTCCCAGGCGGTCAGCCGCGACCCCTGCATGACCGGGCGCGTCTCGTCCACCCAGAGCAGCGCGACCTTGCCCTGCGCGTGGGCGGAGCGCACGATGCCGAGCGCGGTGCCATAGCCGGCCGTCGCCAGCGCGCCGGCATTGCAATGCGTGAGAATGCGCGCGTTCGACGGCACCAGGTGAGCACCGTGGTCGCCGAGCGCCTTGTTGGCGGCGAGGTCTTCGGCGAGGATCGCCTCCGCCTCCGCGGCCAGGCGGGCGCGCGCCTCGGCCACGGGACGCTGGCGCAGGCCGGCGGCGACGCCGCGCATGCGCTCGAGCGCCCAGAAGAGGTTGACGGCGGTCGGCCGCGTGGCGGCGAGCCCCTTGATCGCGGTCTCGAGGTCGGCGAGCAACGCCTCGCCGGTCGGGGCGGCGCTCTGGCGCGCGGCGAGGGCCACGCCGAAGGCGGCGGCGACTCCGATGGCGGGCGCGCCGCGAACCACGAGCGCGCGAATCGCCTCGGCCACGTCCTCCCAGCGCGTGTATTCCCGCTCAAGCTCGCGGCCGGGCAGCAGCGTCTGGTCGAGGAGGACGAGCCGCTCGCCGGTCCAGCGCACCGGCGTGATGACTGACGTCACAGGTCGGTCAGGCCCCGGCTCCACCAGCGCGCCGCACGGCGCAGCCACTCGTCGACCTGGACGTTCATCTTGAAGTTGTGCGCCTTGCCGTCGCGCTCCACGCGTCCATCGAGGCTGAAGCCTTCGGCCCGCGTCTCGCCGTTGAGCCACGCGCCGCCCGCGTAGCCCTCGCGACCGAAGAGCCGGCCGCCGAGCCGGAAGCCGTTGAGGCCCAGCTTCAGCTCGATGTCCAGCGTACCGTCGGTCGTGCTGCCCTCCGGCTTCGCGCTCTCCACGTCCGCGTTGCGCTCGGCATCGGGGGGCGCCACGAGGCGGTTGTGATCGGCCCACGCGGGGGCCGCCGTCACCAGCGCCGCCGCCAGCGCTCCCAGGACCAGTGTCGTCTTCATCGTGCCTCTCCTTCGAGCTTTCTTCGGATTTCTGCCAGGCTCAGCCCCGTCACCCGCACGAGCTTGTCGCGTCCGTGCTCGCCGTGCACCACGCGCACCGCCGAAGCCGCCACCCCGAGCGCGGCCGCCAGCAGCGCGCCCACCGCGGCGTTGGCGCGGCCCTCGACGGGCGGCGCCGTCACGCGCACGCTCAGCGCCCCGTCCTGCCGCCATTGTCCGATCGCCGCGCGCGACGCGCGGGGCTGGACGCGCACGCGCAGCAGCGCGTCGTCAGGCCGAGCCCGCGTCCCGATCGTCGCCCTCGAGCTCGCCGCCGAGCAGCCGGTGATAGCGCTCGAGCGTCGCCGCCAGCTCCTCCACGAGATGCCGCCGCGTGCGCTTGAGCGCCATGATGTCGGCGCGAATCTTCCCTTCCTCGGCGCGCGCGGCCTCCACCGACTTCTCTCCGGTCAGCTCGGCCTCGCGCAGGATCAGCTCGGCTTCGCGCCGGGCGTTGTTCTTCATCTCCTCGACGAGGCGCTGGGTCGTGACCAGCGTTTCTTGCAGGGTCCGCTCGCGCTCCGTGACGCCGCGGGCGCGCTCCTCGTGGGCCGCGATCTGCTCCTTGAGCATCGCCGCCTCCTTGAGGAGGGCCTCGTAATCCTCGGCGACGTCGTCGAGGAAGGCGTCCACCTCCTGGGGGTCGTAGCCCTTGAACATCTTGGACGAGAACTGCTGCTGACGGATGTCGTGGGGAGTGATGCGCATCGAGACCTCCCGCGCCCTACCCGAGGCTTCCGGCGATCTGATAGAGCGTTTTCACCAAAAAGCGCTGCAAGAAGATGATGGCGATGATCACGATCATCGGCGAGAAGTCGATCGGCATGTCGGGCAGGCGCCGGCGGATCGGCCGCAGGACGGGCTCCGTCGCCCGGTGAAGGAAGCGCACGATCGGGTTGAACGGATCGGGGCTCACCCAGGAGATGATCGCGCGTGCGATGAGGACCCAGATGTATGCCCACAGCACGTAATCGACCACGACCGCGATGGCCTCGATGAGGTTACCGATGACGAACACGTCAGGCCGGTCCGCGTCCGAGCTCGCGCGAGCGCAGCGTCGCGCGCTCCACCGCCCGGATGAAGGTCGTGCGCACCCCGCCCTCCTCGAGGGCCGCGATGCCCGCGATGGTGGTGCCGCCCGGCGAGCTGACCATGTCCTTGAGCGCGGCCGGGTGCATGCCGGTCTCCGCGAGGAGCTTGGCCGCCCCCAGCACCGTCTGGGTGGCGAGCGTCATCGCCGTCGCGCGGTCGAGCCCCATCTTCACGCCGCCGTCGGCGAGCGCCTCGATCACGAGGGCGACGTAGGCCGGCCCCGAGCCCGAGAGCCCCGTCACCGCGTCCATCTGCTCCTCGTCGAGGACGACCGCGCGGCCCACCGCCGCGAAGATCTCCTGCGCCGTCTCCAGGTCGTCCTGCTCGAGCCCCGGCGTGCGCGCGATGGCCGTCACGCCCTGGAGCACGAGGGCGGGCGTGTTCGGCATCACGCGAATGAGCCGCGGGTATGTGCCGAGGATCGACTGGATGGTCGCGGTCGACACGCCGGCCGCGATCGAGATCAGGAGCGGGCGGTTCGTGAGGGCCGGCATGATCTCGCGCAGCACGGAGGCCATGATCTGCGGCTTGACGGCGAGGATGACGACGTCGGCGCCGCGAACGAGCGCGGCGTTGTCGGCAAGCGCCTTGACGCCGAACTGGTCGGCCAGCTGGCGCGCGCGGTCGGCGCGCACGTCGGCGGCGAGGATCTTGTCGGCGGGGACGAGGTTCGACTCGACGAGGCCGCGGATGAGCGCCTCGCCCATGTTGCCCGCGCCGACGAAGCCGACCTTCTTGCCCTTGACGCTCATGCCTCACCTCTCCGGCAGGAGGGGGACGCGCGGCGGGCGCGGGCCGAAGATCGCCGTGCCCACGCGCACCATGGTGGCGCCCTCCTCGACGGCGATCTCGAAGTCGCCGCTCATCCCCATCGACAGCTCCGTGAGGCCGTGCCGCTCGGCGAGCTTGCGCAGCGCGCGGAACGACCCGCGCGCGTCCTCGGCCCGCTCGACGGCGGGCGGGATCGCCATCAGCCCGCGCAGCCGCAATCCGCCGAGCGCCGCCAGCGCCTCCACCGCCGTTTCCACCGCCTCCGGTGGCCAGCCGCCCTTCGACGGCTCTTGGCCGACGTTGACCTGCACGAGCACGTCCACCGGGCGGCCGCGCGCGCGGGCGCGGCGGTCCAGCTCGCGCGCCAGGTCGATGCGGTCGACGGAATGGATCACGTCGAACAGCTCGAGCGCGTCGCGGCTCTTGTTCGTCTGCAGATGACCGACGAGGTGCCACGCCACCGGCCGCCCGAGCTCGGCGACCTTGCCCCGCGCCTCCTGCACCCGGTTCTCACCGAGGGCTCCGAGTCCCGCCGCCAGCGCCGTGCGGATGCGTCCGACCTCGACCGTCTTGGACACGCCGACGAGCAGCACGTCCTCGGTGCGCCGGCCGGACCGCTCCGCCGCGCGCGCGATGCGCTCCCGCACGCGTTCGAGATTGGTCCGGATGTCCTGCTGCATATCCAGCACGGGCGATTCTAGCACGCGCTCCTCGCGCTCATGATCCAGTCGCGGTATCCCTTCATCGCCGTCGAGACGTCCGAGGAGGACCGAGTGGAGACGACGCTGTCCCAGGTCGCCGGCGACCTGCGCGGCCCCTTCTTCGTGTGGACGGTCACCAACGGCCTGCACCGCTACGGCCTGCCGAACGCCATCTACGACAGGCCGACGCGGCGG
>QHSB01000372.1 GCA_003220335.1 Candidatus Rokuibacteriota bacterium | reverse complement strand
CGGCCGCGCCAGCCGCCGCGCCTCGGCCGTGTTCGCCGCCGTCCCGACGCGAACGGCCCAGACGATCTCGAGGTCCTCGAGCCGCCGACCGGAGCGCTTGGCGCCGCGCTCGAGATGCTCGAGCGCCCTCTCGACGATGCCGCGGTTGAAGCCCACCAGCAGCAGCGCGCCGTCCGCAATCTCGCCCGCCAGCTCGATCGCCTTCGGTCCCGACGCCGCCATCACGATCGGGATGCGCCGCTTCGCCGCGTAGCCGAGGCGGCCGGGTATGCCGGCGAAATCCACCGACTCTCCGGCGAGCAGGCCGCGGACGATGCCGATGCACGCGCGCATCTCGGCCAGCGTCGCGGGCTTGCGACCGATCGTGCTGGCGGAGGTGTAGCCGGTGCCGATCACGAACTTCACGCGCCCCGGCGCCATCTCCTCGACGGTCTGGATCGCCCCCGCCAGCACGGCGGGGTGGCGCGTGAACGGATTGGTCACCGCCGGAAACAGCGTCAGCCTCGAGGTGTTGGTCGCCGCCTGGCCGAGCACGACGAAGGTGTCGCGCGAGAGCATCTGGCTGTCGAGGATCCCGGCGCCGTCGAAGCCGGCGGCCTCGATGGAGCGCAGCAGCCGCATGAGGTCGGGCATCGGCGCCGTGCCGGGGACGCGCAGGTGGACCCGGATCGGCTCGGTCATCGCGCGCCATGGTATACCCATACCGCCATGAGCGAGCACGCCGCGGAGCCCATGCGATGACCACCCGCTACCTGCTCGCGGCAGGCGCCTTCATCGTGCTCACGCTGGTTCAGCCGGGATCGAGCGGGGGTCCGGCGCAGGCCCAGCCGGCGTCAGCGCTGACCGGACAGGTGACGTCGGCCGAGGAAGGGCCGATGGAAGGCGTGCTCGTCAGCGTGAAGAAGGCCGGATCGACCATCACGACGACGGTCGTCACCGACCAGCAGGGTCGCTATCGATTCCCGGGGCCACGTCTGACGCCCGGACCGTACGCGATCTCGATCCGTGCGGTGGGCTACGAGCTGGACCGTCCGAACGTGGCCGACGTCGGCGCCAACGGGCCGGTCACGGCCGACCTCCGGCTCCGCAAGGCGCGCGATCTCGCCGCTCAGCTCACGAATGCCGAATGGCTCGCGAGCATGCCCGGCACCGAGGATCAGAGAAAGGCGCTGCTCGGCTGCGTCAACTGCCACACGCTCGAGCGCGTACTGCGCACCTCGTACGACGCGGCCGGCTTGCTGGAGGTCCAGCAGCGCATGGGGACTTACGTGAACCAGAGCACGCCGCTGCACATCCAGCTGCGCCGCGCCGAGCGGCTGATGGAGATGCGCGGCGACGAGCGGCAGCGCGCGCGGCAGGCGCTGGCCGAGTTCCTGAGCGGCGTCAATCTCAACGGCCGCCCGTCGTGGCCGTACGAGCTCAGGACGCTGCCCCGCCCGACCGGCCGCAGCACACGCGTCGTCATCACGGAGTACGACCTGCCGCGGCCGACGATCCAGCCCCACGACGTCATCGTCGATCCCGACGGCGTCGCCTGGTACTGCAACTTCGGCGAGCAGACGCTGGGCAAGCTCGATCCCAGAACGGGGCGCGTCACGGAGTACCGCGTGCCCGAGCTGAAGCCGGGCTTTCCGACGGGCGCCCTGTCCGTCCGCTTCGACCGAGATAGCAACCTCTGGCTCGGGATGATGTTCCAGGGCGGCATCGCGAAGTTCGACCGCAAGACGGCGACGTTCTCGACCTGGAGCCTGCCGCCGGACGTGAACAAGGACATGACGCAGGTCAACATGACGAGCCCGCTCCACTCGCGCGTCGACAGCAAGGTGTGGACGAACAACAACGGCTTCGCGGCCGTCCACCGGCTCGACCTCGCCACCGGGAAGTTCGAGACGTGGGAGCCGTTCCGCGAGAGCGCCGCCCGGGGACGCAACCACAACATCTACGACGTCATCGCGGACAGCAAGAACAACGCGTACTTCACCGACTTCCTGAACGAGCACATCGGCCGCATCGACGCGAAGACCGGCGTGCTCACTCTCTACACCATCCCGACGCCGCGCTCGGCGCCGCGCCGTGGGCAGATGGACGCGCAGGACCGCCTGTGGTTCGGCGAGTATCGCGGCAACAAGATCGGGATGTTCGACACGCGTGCCGAGCGCTTCGCGGAATGGACGGCGCCGCGGCCGTGGTCGCAGCCCTACGACGTCACGCTCGACAAGAACGGCGAGGCGTGGACCGGCTCGATGCTCGACGACCGGGTCCTGCGGCTCGACCCCAGGACCGGCGTCTTCACCGAGTACCTGCTGCCGCGCAGCACGAACATCCGGCGCGTCTTCGTCGACAGCTCGACGACGCCGGTCACGTTCTGGGTCGGAAGCAATCATGGCGCCTCCGTCATCAAGCTGGAGCCGCTCGACTAGGAGACCAACCCACCCATGCGCTTCGGGACCTTCTACTTCTTCCAGGCCGTCCCATGGCTGAGCCACGAGGAGGTCGTGCACCGCGAGCTCGAGCAGATGGAGTGGACGGAGGAGCTCGGCTTCGACCAGATCTGGCTGACCGAGCACCACTTCATCGACTACGGCCTCGCCGTCGATCCCGGCACGCTCGCCGCCGTGGCCGCCTCGCGGACCCGGCGCGTGCGCATCGGGCTGGCGGCGGCGATCCTGCCCTTCCATCACCCGCTGCGCCTGGCCGAGCAGACGGC